>NZ_JBGFFG010000542.1:0-1966 GCF_056175765.1 Pseudoxanthomonas sp. LjRoot204_2
CCGTTGGTCAGACCGGTGACGGTGATCGGCGAGCCTGACCCCGTCCCGGTGCTTCCGCCGGGATTCGCCGTGACGGTGTAGCCGGTGATCGCGCTTCCACCCGTGCTGGACGGCGCGGTGAAGGTGATGGTCGCCTGCTGGTTGCCCGCACTGGCCGTGCCGATGGTCGGCGCGCCGGGCACCACCGCATTGACGGTGAAGCTGCGGGTGACCGTGCTCGCCGCATTCGTCGACGCGTTGCCGGCCTGGTCGGCATCGATGGTGCACGTGCCGGCCGCGACGAAGGTCAGCGCACCGCCCGTGGTGATCGTGCACACGCTGGTGGTGGACGAACTGAAAGCGATGGCCAGGCCGGTCGCGCCACCCAGCGCATAGTCCGAGCTCGCGGTCAGCGTCGGCGTTGCGCCGACGTTGTAGTTGCCCGGCTGCGCGAAGGTGATGACCTGGTCCGCTTTCGGCGTGACGCTGTTCGAGGCGCCCGATGCCGACCCCGTGCCGATGGCATTGGTCGCCGTGACAGTGAAGGTATAGGCCGTGCCGTTGGTGAGCGACCCCACCGTGATCACGCATGCGGCCGGTCCGGCACACGTACCGGTGGCGCCGCCGGGGCTGGCGGTCGCGGTGTAGGTCGTGATCGCCGATCCACCATTGGCGGGCGCGGTGAACGTCACCGTTGCCTGGCCATCGCCGGCGGTCGCCGTGCCGATGGTGGGCGCCGCAGGGGCTGTCGGAATGGCGACCGTATGGATGCTGCCGCCGCTGTAGGCCGCAATGCTGTTGCCGGCATTGTCGGTGACGTTGGTGCTGCCGTTGAGGTTGATCTTGAGGGTGCCGTTGCCGGTGATCGACGCGATGCCTACCTCGATCGAACTGCCGCTGGAAGCCGACACGCTGGCGATCGTGCCTGTCGCCGATCCCGTACCGACCAGGGTGAAGTCATCGGTGGAAACGTTCACGACGGGTTCGCTGAAGGTGACCGTGAAGGCCATGCTGGTATCGGTCGACGCAGGCGATCCGCTCACCGCGATGCCGGAGACCGACGGAGCGACGCCGTCGATGACCAGGTTCTTGTTGGCGCCCAGCGAATTGGCGGCGCCGGGTGCTGCCAGCGTCAGCGTCGCATTGTTGCCGGCGGCATCGCGGATGGTTCCGCCATTCAATGCCAGAGCCGACGTGGACACATAATCCAGGTCGGCGCTGGCGTTGCCCGACACGACGGTGTAGCTGAAGCTGAGGGTGCTGGTGCCGCTGCCACTGGCATAGGTGATGGTGCGGTCGGTGGCACCCGTTTCGAGGGTGAGCTGCGGAGTTCCGGAGACGGTGACCACCTCGCTGAAGTTCACCTGCACGCTGATGACATCGCCGATCCGGTACGTCCCGTTGGCGGTCGACGATGTCACCGAGGCGACCGATGGCGCGGTGCCGTCGATGACGAGGTTCTTGTTGGCGCCCAGAGAGTTGGCCGTGCCGGGAGAGGCCAGCGTCAGCACCGCGTTGTTGCTGGCCGCATCGCGGATCGAACCGCCATTGAGCGCCAGTGCGCTGGTCGAGACGTAATCCAGGTCGGTCGAGACATCGCCCGCCTGAACCGTGTAGGTGAACGTCAACGCACCGGTGCCGCTGCCGCTCGCATAGTTGACCGTGCGATCAGTGGCACCCGTTTCCAGCGTCAGCTGCGGCGTGCCGAAAACCAGTACGTTCTCGTTGAAACCTACCTGGATGCTGAGGACGTCCCCGATCTTGTAGGTGCCGTTGGCCGTGCTGGAGCTGACCGAGGTGACGGCCGGCGGCGTTGTATCCGGCGGCACCGCCGGGTCGATCGCGACGGAATTGATCGAATGCCAGCCACCGGCACCGCCGGCGTCTCCACCCGACTGGGTATACATGCGCACGTCGTCGACGTAGTCGAACGCTGAACCGAGCGAGACCGTCATGGGCAGGTAGCTGGGATCGAACGCCTGGAAGG
>NZ_JBGFFG010000543.1:0-1963 GCF_056175765.1 Pseudoxanthomonas sp. LjRoot204_2
GGCGGTGACGGCAAAGGCGAGGATGGCGCAGGCCATGCTCTGGAAAAGACGCTTGGTATTCATGGAAAGCCCTCTGTGTGGCACGTGGGTCCCATCATGCGGATCACATCTGAACCGATTCCCGCTGGAAAACGGTTACGGCCACGTCAACGCCATGTTGGCGAAACGTATTCAGCCAGCGGTCGGGCGGGCCGGAGCGGCTATAATCGCCGCCTTCCCCTTTGCCTCCCCGCCCGCCGTCGCACGGCTGGGCGACGGGGCCTGCGTACCGGAGCCTGCATGTCCTCGCAATACATCTACACCATGAACCGGGTCAGCAAGGTGGTCCCGCCGAAGCGGCRGATCATCAAGGACATCTCGCTGTCGTTCTATCCGGGCGCGAAGATCGGCCTGCTGGGCCTGAACGGCGCCGGCAAGTCCACCGTGCTGAAGATCATGGCCGGCGTGGACAAGGATTTCGAAGGCGAAGCCCGCCCCCAGCCCGGCATCAAGGTCGGCTACCTGGCGCAGGAGCCGGAGCTGAACCCCGAACACACCGTCCGCCAGGCCGTCGAGGAAGGCGTGGGCGACGTTCTGCAGGCCCAGGCGGCGCTGGAAGCGGTCTACGCCGCGTATGCCGAGGAAGGTGCAGACTTCGACGCCCTCGCCAAGGAGCAGGAGCGCCTGGAAGCCATCCTCGCCGCCGGCGACGCGCACACGCTGGAAAACCAGCTGGACGTGGCCGCCGACGCGCTGCGCCTGCCGCCGTGGGATGCGATCGTCGGCAAGCTGTCCGGCGGAGAGAAGCGTCGCGTCGCCCTGTGCCGCCTGCTGCTGCAGAAGCCGGACATGCTGCTGCTCGACGAACCGACCAACCATCTGGATGCCGAGTCCGTCGAGTGGCTGGAACAGTTCCTCGCCCGCTACACCGGCACCGTGGTGGCGGTCACCCATGACCGCTACTTCCTCGACAACGCCGCCGAGTGGATCCTCGAACTGGACCGCGGCCGCGGCATTCCGTGGAAGGGCAACTACACCGACTGGCTGGTCCAGAAGGATGAGCGCCTGAAGCAGGAAGACAACCAGGAAAAGGCCCGTCAGAAGGCCATCCAGAAGGAACTGGAGTGGTCGCGCCAGAACGCCAAGGGCGGCCGTTCCAAGGGCAAGGCCCGTCTGGCCCGCCTGGAAGAGCTGCAGTCGGTCGACTACCAGCGCCGCAACGAGACCAACGAGATCTTCATCCCGCCGGGCGAGCGCCTGGGCAACTCGGTGATCGAGTTCAAGAACGTCTCCAAGAAGTTCGGCGACCGCMTGCTGATCGACAACCTGAGCTTCMTSGTGCCCGGCGGCGCCATCGTCGGCATCATCGGCCCGAACGGCGCCGGCAAGTCGACGCTGTTCAAGATGATCACCGGGCAGGAGAAGCCGGATTCCGGCGAGATCATCAAGGGCCCGACCGTGCAGCTGGCCTACGTCGACCAGAGCCGCGACAAGCTGGAAGGCAACCACAACGTCTTCCAGGAAATCTCGGGCGGCCTGGACATCCTCAACATCAATGGCGTGGAGATCCAGTCGCGCGCCTACATCGGCCGCTTCAACTTCAAGGGCCAGGACCAGCAGAAGATGGTCGGCTCGCTGTCCGGCGGTGAACGCGGCCGCCTGCACATGGCCAAGACGCTGCTGCAGGGCGGCAACGTGCTGCTGCTCGACGAACCCTCCAACGACCTGGACATCGAAACCCTGCGTGCGCTGGAAGACGCGCTGCTGGAATTCCCCGGCAATACCTTCGTCATTTCGCACGACCGCTGGTTCCTGGACCGCATCGCCACGCACATCCTCGCCTTCGAAGGCGACTCGCACGTGGAGTTCTTCCAGGGCAACTACCGCGAGTACGAGGAAGACAAGAAGCGTCGCCTGGGCGAGGAAGGCGCGCGTCCGCACCGCCTGCGGTTCAAGGCGCTGAAGTAAGCGGTCGGTTTCAAAC
>NZ_JBGFFG010000544.1:0-1957 GCF_056175765.1 Pseudoxanthomonas sp. LjRoot204_2
ATGGCAAAGGGTAAGTTCGAACGCACCAAGCCCCACGTTAACGTGGGCACGATTGGTCACGTTGACCACGGCAAGACGACGCTGACGGCGGCGCTGACGAAGATCGGCGCGGAGCGTTTCGGTGGCGAGTTCAAGGCCTATGACGCGATCGACGCGGCGCCGGAAGAGAAGGCGCGCGGCATCACGATCTCCACGGCCCACGTGGAATATGAATCCGCTTCGCGCCACTACGCGCACGTGGATTGCCCGGGCCACGCCGACTACGTGAAGAACATGATCACCGGTGCTGCCCAGATGGACGGCGCGATCCTGGTGTGCTCGGCCGCCGACGGCCCGATGCCGCAGACGCGCGAGCACATCCTGCTGTCGCGCCAGGTGGGCGTGCCGTACATCGTCGTGTTCCTGAACAAGGCCGACATGGTGGACGACGCCGAGCTGCTGGAGCTGGTGGAGATGGAAGTCCGCGAGCTGCTGAGCAAGTACGAGTTCCCGGGCGACGACACCCCGATCATCTCGGGCTCGGCCCGCCTGGCGCTGGAAGGCGACCAGAGCGAGATCGGCGTGCCGGCGATCCTGAAGCTGGTCGATGCGCTGGACACCTGGATCCCGACCCCGGAGCGTGACGTCGACAAGCCGTTCTTGATGCCGGTGGAAGACGTGTTCTCGATCTCGGGCCGCGGCACCGTGGTGACCGGCCGTATCGAGCGCGGCGTGATCAAGGTGGGCGAGGAAATCGAGATCGTCGGTATCCGTCCGACCCAGAAGACCACGGTCACGGGCGTGGAAATGTTCCGCAAGCTGCTGGACCAGGGCCAGGCGGGCGACAACGCCGGTCTGCTGCTGCGCGGCACCAAGCGTGACGACGTTGAGCGTGGCCAGGTGCTGGCCAAGCCGGGTTCGATCACCCCGCACACCGAGTTCGAAGCCGAAGTCTACGTGCTGAGCAAGGACGAAGGCGGCCGTCACACCCCGTTCTTCAAGGGCTACCGTCCGCAGTTCTACTTCCGCACGACCGACATCACCGGTGCGGTGACGCTGCCGGAAGGCGTGGAAATGGTCATGCCGGGCGACAACATCAAGATGGTGGTCACCCTGATCAACCCGGTGGCGATGGACGAAGGCCTGCGTTTCGCGATCCGCGAAGGCGGCCGTACGGTCGGCGCCGGCGTGGTGGCCAAGATCATCAAGTGACGTCCTGATCCGGACGGGCCAGCCCGTCCGGCTTCCTTGGGCCGTCATTCCCGCGCAGGCTGGGATCCAGCGCCTGATGAAGCGACAAGGGCGGACCGGACCTCGGTCCGCCTATTTTTTGCAGAAATCCATTCGTTTCGCGCGATGGATGCTGCAAAACAGCAGAACCTGCGCTATTATGCGCGCCCCTTGAGGGCCTCCTGGCCCGACAGGACTCGCATGATCCGCCAGCGCCCCCTGGGAGGCCGCTGGTTCTACCGCGAAAAGAGGTGCAGGAAGCGCCTCGTGTTCGCCAGACACGGAGTGTCGCGTGCCTTCCTGCCGGCCCTCGGGCCGAGGCGGGGTGCCCCGGTGGTTGACGGGGCCTGTCACGCGTCCTATACTTTCATGTCTGGGCGGGCCGGTTTACCGGCCTGCCTAGTTTTTCAGGAAGATCCCCAGCCGATTCCGGCGCTATCCGACCGTGGAGTCCACGCGGCCGGCGGGGAACTGGAACAGCTTGGACTAACCGGGGCAAGGCATCCCAGAGGCCGCGCCCGTCGCTCTTTAACGAAGGAACACCGTCATGGCGGACCAAAAGATCCGAATCCGGCTCAAGGCGTACGATCATCGTCTGATCGACCGCTCGGCCAGCGAGATCGTCGAGACAGCCAAGCGGACCGGCGCGCAAGTGCGCGGCCCGATCCCGCTGCCGACCAAGATCGAGCGCTACACCATCCTGGTTTCCCCGCACGTCGACAAGGACGCGCGTGACCAGTACGAAACC
>NZ_JBGFFG010000545.1:0-1946 GCF_056175765.1 Pseudoxanthomonas sp. LjRoot204_2
AGCTTCCGCTCCGCCTTGGCCCGCCCCCCGTTCACCCGCACTTGGCCGCTCCGCACCAGCTTGTAGACCAGGCTGCGCGGGGCACCCTTCAGTTGCCCCAGCAGGAAGTTGTCCAGCCGCTGGCCGCCCCGGTCCGCCGGCACCGTGACCGTCCGCACCGTGCTCTTGGCGGCGGCGGCAGGCTTGGCGGTGGGGGGGCTGGGGTTGGAGCCATTCATTCTGTTACACTCGGAGGGCGAGATAAGGGTTTGATTTCGCAGGGAGTTGCAGTTGGGCCAGAAGCCCGTCTCCCCGCGATTCCGGCAAGTGCGCGGCCACCGCCCCAGGGGCGGCCATGTTAGCGGCTGATCGGCAGGCCCGGATACCGCCGGGTGCGTGACGGCACCTGATGCTGAACATGTCCCGCGTGGCGCCACCTCTTGGGGGAAGCTGCCGCCGGCCCCGCAACACCTATTAGAAAGAAAAGCGCTCCCGCGGCCTGCCGTGGTGTCGTAGCGCTGGAAACCCGATCCGCCCCGCTGCGCCTGCGCAAGGGGCGGTGCAACGTTCCAGAGGCGAAACCCCATGGCGTTCCGCGCGGTAGCAGCGCGCGAGGAACGCACAATGAAACGCATGTTGATCAATGCCACGCAGGCCGAAGAGCTGCGCGTGGCCATCGTCGACGGTCAGACCCTGTACGACATCGATATCGAACAGCCGTCGAAGGAACAGAAGAAGTCCAACATCTACAAGGGCCGCATCACCCGGCTCGAGCCCTCCCTGGAAGCCGCCTTCGTCGATTACGGCGCTGACCGCCATGGCTTCCTGCCGCTGAAGGAAATCTCCCGCGACTACTTCCAGGCCGGTGTCGACCACAACAAGGCCGGCATCCGCGAGCTGCTGAAGGAAGGCCAGGAAGTCGTCGTCCAGGTGGACAAGGACGAGCGCGGCAACAAGGGCGCCGCCCTGACCACGTTCATCTCCCTTGCCGGCCGCTACATGGTGCTGATGCCGAACTCGCCCACCGCCGGTGGCGTGTCGCGCCGCATCGAGGGCGACGACCGCGCCGAGCTGAAGAAGGCGATGGACGCGCTGGCCATTCCCGACGACATGGGCGTGATCATCCGCACCGCCGGCGTCGGCCGCGACGCCGAAGAGCTGCAGTGGGACCTGGACTACCTGCTCAGCGTGTGGAAGGCGATCGCCGAAGCCGCGCTGACCAAGCCGGCTCCGTTCCTGATCTACCAGGAAAGCCGCCTGATCGTGCGCGCCCTGCGCGACTACCTGCGCAGCGACGTGGGCGAGATCCTGGTCGACACCGACGAGCTGTACGAGACCGCGCGCGAGTTCATGCAGCAGGTCATGCCGCACAACCTGCGCAAGCTGAAGCCGTACAAGGACGACATCCCGCTGTTCAACCGCTTCCAGATCGAATCGCAGATCGAAGGCGCGTATGAGCGCAACGTCCGCCTGCCCTCCGGCGGCTCCATCGTGGTCGACCAGACCGAGGCGCTGACCGCCATCGACGTCAACTCGGCGCGCGCCACCAAGGGCGGCGACATCGAGGAAACCGCGTTCCACACCAACATGGAGGCGGCCGAGGAAGTGGCCCGCCAGCTGCGCCTGCGCGACCTGGGCGGCCTGGTGGTGATCGACTTCATCGACATGTCCAGCAACAAGCACCAGCGCGAAGTCGAGAACAAGCTGCAGAACGCACTGAAGTACGACCGCGCCCGCGTGCAGATCGGCCGCATCTCGCGCTTCGGCCTGCTTGAGATGAGCCGCCAGCGCCTGCGTCCGTCGCTGGGCGAATCCAGCCAGATCGTCTGCCCGCGCTGCGAAGGCCATGGCCGCATGCGCAGCGTCGAATCGCTGTCGCTGTCGATCATCCGCGTGGCCGAAGAGCATGCGATGAAGGACAACACGGGGCAGGTGCTGATCCAGGCCCCGCTCGAGATCGCCAACTT
>NZ_JBGFFG010000546.1:0-1944 GCF_056175765.1 Pseudoxanthomonas sp. LjRoot204_2
ACCGACGACCAGGCGGCTGGCGCTGTCCTTGGCGGCATTGGGGTTGTCGGTCTTCTTCTGGATGTCCTTGACGGTGATCAGCCCGCGCAGGTCGAAGGCGTCATTGACCACCAGCACCTTCTCGATGCGGTGCTTGTGCAGCAACTGCAGCACTTCGCCGTCGCTGGCGCCTTCGCGCACGGTGATCAGGCGATCCTTCTTGGTCATGATGTGGCGGACCGGATCGTCGAGCTTCGTTTCGAAGCGCATGTCGCGGCTGGTGACGATGCCGACCAACTGGCCGCCGTCCACCACCGGCACGCCGGAGATGTTGCGGGCACGGGTGAGCTTGAGCACTTCGGCGATGGTGGTTTCAGGTCCGACGGTGAAGGGCTCCTTGATGACGCCGGCTTCGAATTTCTTGACCTTGGCCACTTCGGCGGCCTGCTGCTCGACGGTCAGGTTCTTGTGCAGGATGCCGATGCCGCCCAGCTGGGCCATGGCGATGGCCAGGCGGGCCTCGGTGACCGTATCCATGGCGGCCGAGACGATCGGCAGCTTCAGCCGCAGGTCGCGCGTCAGGCGCGTCTCCAGACTGACATCCTTGGGCAGGACGGTGGAATGGGCGGGGACGAGGGAGACGTCGTCGTACGTCAGTGCTTCAGCCTGGATGCGCAGCATCGGCGGGCCCGGATAGTTGGGGAAGCGCGGCATTATACCCTGATCGGCGGGGCTTCCGGCTGCCGCCAAAGCCGGAACAATGCTTTCCCGCACACATCATCCGGGCACCTGTGGGAGCGACGTAAGTCGCGATGGGGGAGTCCGGGCACTTCATCGCGACTTGCGTCGCTCCCACGACCAGCAAAAAGTGGCGGCTCAGAGGCCCGCTTCGGCTGCTTCCAGCGTGTTCTGCATGAGCGTGGCGACGGTCATCGGCCCCACCCCACCCGGGACGGGGGTGATCCAGCTGGCGCGCTCAAAGGCCGCATCGAATCCCACGTCGCCGACCAGTCGGCCGTCATCCAGCCGGTTGATGCCGACGTCGATAACGACCGCGCCCGGCTTGACCCATTCGCCAGGGACCAGCCCCGGCTTGCCGGCCGCCACGACCAGGATGTCGGCATCGCCGACCCGGGCCTGCAGCACGTCGCGGGGGGTGAACTTGTGGCAACTGGTCACGGTGCAGCCGGCGATCAGCAGTTCCAGCGCCATCGGGCGGCCCACGTGGTTGCTGACGCCGACGATCGTCGCGTTGCGGCCGCGGACCGGCTGGTCGGTGTAGCCAAGCAAGGTGGTGATGCCGCGTGGCGTGCACGGGCGCAGACCGAACTGGCGCAGCGCCAGGTGGCCCACATTGGCCGGATGGAACCCGTCCACGTCCTTGTGCGGGTCGATGCGCTCGATCAGGCGGGTCGCGTCCGGAATGCCCGGCAGCGGCAGCTGGATGAGGATGCCGTGGATCTTGGCGTCGGCATTCAACTGGTCGATCAAGGCCAACAGTTGCGCTTCGGACGTGCCGGCCGCCAGGTCGTAGTCGAACGCCTCGATGCCGACCTTCTCGGCCGCGCGGCGCTTGTTGCGCACGTACACGGTCGAGGCCGGGTCGCCACCCACCAGCACCACGGCCAGGCCAGGCCGCGTCAAGCCGCCCGCGACGCGCGCGTCCACCCGGACCTTGAGTTCGTCCAGCAGGTTCTCGGCGATGCGGCGGCCGTCCAGGATTCGGGCAGTCATGGGAACGTGGGGTGTAGAGTCGGCGCGTATTGTCCCCGATTCCGGCATGGGTGTCTGTGCAAACCGCGCGATGCGCGCACCGGATGCCGTTTCGAACACCGGTTTCGCGACCGACATCGCGCCCACCTGCCCGTTCTGGATCAACCACCGATGACCGATACCACCGCCCTGGAAGCCGCCGCGTTCCGTCGCCTCCTCCAGCACCTCAACGAGGACCGCACCGATGTACAG
>NZ_JBGFFG010000547.1:0-1931 GCF_056175765.1 Pseudoxanthomonas sp. LjRoot204_2
GCTCAGCGCGAGGCGCTGGGTCAGCGCCTGTTGTCCGATGACGCACTGGTCTGCGGCACCACGGTAGAAGCCAACATCGGTGGCGTGGTGATGCCCTATGGCTGGGCGATCGAGACCAACCTGTCCGATCGCTGGGGCGGCCTGAATGATGCTCCCTCCTACCGCTGGCGCAAGCCGGGCCTGGCCGTGCTGGAGCGCGACAGCGACCTGCTGACGCAGCTGCAGGGGATGATGCACGGGGAGAGCGAGTTGACGTTCATCGTCCGCAAGGAAGGCAACTTCGGCATCCTGTGCGAGGTGGAGTTCCCCACGCAGGAGTCCGAGTCCGATGGGACGCTGGACGTGCTGCCCGAAGCGGAGGTGCGCAATAGCCTGCGTGGCCACCTCGGTGCGCTCAGCGCGGAGTTCCCGCAGGTGGAGTTCTGCCTGCCCGATCCCATCAGCGGCGATATCTGTGATGGTCGCCAAGCGCTGTGGGCGTTCGTGGACGCCAAGAAGCACACGCCGGAGCTGATGGACACGCTGTGCGATCGGCTGCAGGCCATCGCCTACGGCAAGGTGGCGGAGCACACCGCTTCGGCGGCGCCCTGATCGATGGAGAACACGACGATGCGGTGGGCAGATCTTTCCGCGCACGGTGCGCGCATGGTGGTCGAGCACGCGCAGGACGCCCCTCGCCTGGTGGTGGAGAGCACCGCCGGCGGCCGCCTGTCGCCGCTGATGCACGCGCTGGGCTTCCAGGCCCAGGGCGCGGCCCGGTTCGTTCGCAACGAGCTCAGCGTCTCGCTGGGCGCTCTGCGGACGGTCTTCCCAGGCGCTGTCGAGCGCGACATGCACGAAGCGCAGGTGCTGCGTGACGCGGACCAGCTGCGTTCGCTGCGCGGCAACCTGCGACACTTCTTCGGGCCTGATGCCGACGTGGAGAACGTCCGGCTGGCCACGCCCGATCCGCGCACGGCACTGCGTGCCCGTGCCATCGCGAAGGTGCTCAACGTGGAGCCGGTGTTCATCCGCTACAGCGGGCAGGACAACCGGCTCGCTTTTGCCGGCGTGAGCGGAAAGGAACGGAGCGACAACCGCATCTACGTCAGCGTGGACAGCGAGTTCCCCACCATGGGCGTGCTGGCGCACGAGGCGGTGCACCAGATGCGCGCCCAGCAGCCGGAGCTCTATGCCGAGCTGGTGGAGCAGCTGCGTCCGGCGATCAACGCTACCGCGTGGGCGCGGTACTACCACGACCTCAAGCGCCGCAGCCTGCGTGAGGACATGCAGGTCATGGACGATGACCTGATCCGCGAAGAGGCCGTGGCAGACATCGTCGGCGACCTGCTGCTGGACCCGCATGTCTGGGAAGCGATCGACGATCGCGACCTGCTGGCTCGCTTGCTGGAGTGGTTGCAGGAGTTCATGGCCAACTTGGTGGCGATGTTCCGCCAGGCCGGCCCCGTGGTTGAAGGCAGCCTGGGCGGCCGCGAGCTGGTGCAGGACCTGCAGGCCGCGCAAGGGGCCATCGTGTGGGCGATGCAGAACTGGAAGCTGCGCACGCGCGAGTCCAACCTGGCCGAAGACCTGCAGCTGGCCTTCCGATTGGCCAGYGGGCCGGCGCCGGACCCGACCGCGGCCGAGCGCCTGCAGCAGAGCAAGGTCCGCAATGCCGATGGATCACTGCGCACGGTCTACCGCGGCCAGTACGCTGATTCGGATACGCCGGCGGCGATCGAATCCAAGCTGCCCTCCATTCCGTTCACCATCTCGCCGGACGTGGCCAGCGTCTACGCCTGCAACTCCCGCGTGTACCCGCAGGTGCCGCGCGTGAGCGCGTGCTATCTCGATATCCGCAATCCGGTGGTGCTGGGAGAGCTCGATCCCCTGGTGACGCTGCGCGAGTTCTGGGAGGCGCTGCAGCCCAGTGGAAAGGTCACGTACGAGGA
>NZ_JBGFFG010000548.1:0-1913 GCF_056175765.1 Pseudoxanthomonas sp. LjRoot204_2
CAACGGGATCAACCTGGTGTGGACCAAGGCGCTGAAGGAAGGCAAGCCGGAGTTGCTGACCACGCCGCAGGTGGACGAAGCGATCAGCAAGTACATCGACTCGCCCAAGGTGGTCGCCCTGATCCGCCAGCACTACCACGTGCGTTGCGTACTGCGCCGCCTGCTGGAAGAGGCGCGCACGAACGGCAAGCTGCCAACGCCGTGGTTCCGCTGGCTGAAGATGGCCGATCGCACCACCTGGTACGTCATGAACGACCTCGGCCTGGATGTGGCGAGCGTTGAAGCCGCCGGCGTCCATTCGCACTACATGGCCGAAAAGCTGGCCGCCACTGCTATCCAAACCCCCCTTGTGGTGCCCGCGGTCGACGGCACTGCTGACGCCCTGAATTCGCTTGAGGATGACGAGAATGTCTAAGGTCCTGGTACGTCTTACCGACGCGCAAGAAGAGAAGCTGTTGGACAAGCTGCGGTGCCTGGCCGCTGGTATGCAGGTCCAGCCTGGTGTGTGGTCTCGTACGGCGAGCGCGCTCTTGGATCTTGTGCTGCAGGCGCGCAGCGAAGAGGCAGCGAAAGGCCCGAGAATGCATTTTGAACTGCAGCCGGAGATGTGGTTCACGGCTTGGGAGATCAAATCCCTTTGCAGCTCGGGCCCGTCCCCCGATGTGCAGCAACGAGCGCTGCGGTGGGTTCGGGGCTTGCCGGGCAATGCGAGCTATGACCCGGAAGCAAACCCCGCGTGGTCGAGCCAAGCGGAGGCATACTTCGAGCAGATCACCGTCATCCTGTCCCCCGCGGTAGCCGAGCTGCGCGCCCTGATGCTCAGCTTTGAAGCAAGCGAGCAGGAGCGGAGCCCGAACGTTGCCGTCGAGATCGATTCGAGCTTCATCTACATTGATGGAAAAGGCGACAGGAATTGGAGAAGCCGGACCTGGTTCGGCGGACTCACGGTAAACAGGATCAGCTGGGGTGCTGCGAAAGCATGGGCAGGCCTGCGCGGCCACACCCATCCGCGCACGTGGGTGAAGACGCTGCGCGTCACCGCCGGTGCGGTGTGGCGCCTGGCCGTGCACCAGCTGCGCGAGATCCGCGCCGAGCTCACGCGCGCGATGCGGCCGGTGGCGAAGGTCCGCGTCCTGCGCGACTACGGCGTGGCCATGACCAAGGCCGCTCGCTACGGTGGCGGTACGATCCTGGTGCCGATCCGCAACGCTTCCACGGCCGAAACGCTGGGCGTAGCGGTGGAAGAGCAGCGCGATGGCTTCGGCGTGAGCGTCTACAGCGCCGCTGCAGTCGAGGGTCGCACCAGCCTGCGCGTTGAGCGCTGGAAGATCGACGGTGTCACCGATCGCCTGGCGGCCGAGCAGCTGAAGCAGCGCATCGAGCGCGCGATGGTGCAATCAGCCGGTGGCGCGGGCGGTAGCGTCTGGCCGAAGGCGCTGGCCGCCGCCGCTGTCGTGGTCGTGGCCGTAGGCCTGCTGTCGAACCGCGCCCCGAAGCCTGAAGGCGGCGAGCAAGTGGCGTCTGCGCAAGCAGAGCAGCAGTCGATGGAAGAGGCCAATGCGGCGCTGGCCGCACTGTTCGGTGCGCCCGCCAACGCGATGCCGGTGAACGGTGAGGCGATCCCCGCCGAGATCATGGCCGAGGTGCTGGCCGGCGCCGGCCTGGACCCGGCCGCAGCCGCAGAGCTGCAGGCTGCTGGCGGCAACGATCCGTGGGTGGCTCAAGCGATGGCCAGCGCCAAGCAGGTCGCCCAGGAGACGATCTTCCAGCAGGGCGCGGTGGGTACGCCGCCGCCGGACCCGAGCCTGAAGCAGTTCGGCCTGGGCAACACCATCGCCGGCTGCGATCCGGCGCTGAGCTTCAAGGTCAGCGAGTAAGCACTGATGGCCAACGGCCCCATCCAAGGCGTACGC
>NZ_JBGFFG010000549.1:0-1902 GCF_056175765.1 Pseudoxanthomonas sp. LjRoot204_2
GACCAGCACTTCACCGTCCTTCGTGTACGCCACGATCGAGGGCGTGGTGCGGTCGCCTTCCGAGTTTTCGATGACGCGGGCCTTGCCGCCGTCCATGATCGCCACGCACGAGTTGGTCGTGCCGAGGTCGATGCCGATGATCTTGCCCATGGTGGTTCTCGCTCCCTAGCAAATTCTGTTTGGATCCGGCGCTCGGCCGGGTGGATGGTCCCGATATAGGGGTGCGATGGCGCCGTTCAAGCGCCGTCGCGCAGACGTTCAGTCGTGCTTCGCCACGACCACCAGGGCCGGGCGCAGCAGGCGTCCGTTGAGCAGGTAGCCCTTCTGGAACACCTGCACCACGCTGCCGGGCGCGGCGCCCGGCGCATCGGCCTGGCTGATCGCCTGATGGTGTTCGGGGTTGAAGGCATCGCCCGTGGGGTCCAGCAGGGTCAGGCCGTTGTCGCCGGCCACCTTCAGCAACTGCTTGAAGGTCAGCTCCAGTCCGTCCTTGAGGGGACTCGGCTCGGCGCCTGCCGCGGCCAGGCCGGCGTCCAGGCTGTCGAAAACGGGAAGCAGGTCGCCCAACAGGCGTTCGTTGGCGAACTTGCGGGCCTGCTCGATGTCGCGGGCCACGCGCTTGCGCTGGTTCTCCAGGTCGGCGCGCTCCAGCAGCGTAGTGGCACGCAGCTGGTCGAGCTCGTTGCGGAGGGTTTCCAGCTCGGCGATCAGCGCGCTGTCGGTGTCCTGCGGGTCGTGGCCCTGGTCCAGGTCGGAATCGTGGTCGTGTTGGTTCATTTCGGGTCCCATCGCGGCAAGTCCGGCCGCCCAAGCCCCAACCTATGGGGCCGGCGCATCCGGATTCAAGGCCGCACCCAGTACATCGGCCGCCGCCTGCACCACCGGAATGACCCGGTCATACGCCATGCGCGTGGGCCCGATCACCCCCAGCACGCCGAGCACCTGCCCGCCCGCCATGTAGGGCGCCGTCACCACCGACACGCCATCATGCGGCGCGAGCCCGGTGTCCTCGCCGATGAAGATGCGCACCCCCGGGGCGCGGATCGTGCGCTCGAGCAGTTGCAGGATTTCGCGCTTGCGAGCGAACGCCTCGAACAGGTCGCGCAGCCGTTCCAGATCGGACAGCTCCTGCACCCCCATGAGCCGGGTCTGGCCCGCCAGCACCACATCGTCGCCCGGCGGCGTGAGGGCCTGTTCGGCCAGCTCGATCGACTCGGCCAGCAGGCCTTCCATTTCCGTCTGGGCGCGGCGCAGGTCACGCAGCAGGTTGGCCCGGATTTCGGCCAAGGGTCGCCCGGCGAACTGGGTGTTCAGATAGTTCGCGATGCGCTCCAGTTCCGACCGCTCGTAGGGCCGACGGGTCTCGATGACCCGGTTCTGCACGTCGTTGTCGGCGAAGACCAGGATGGCCATGACCCGCTGCCCATCCAGCGGCACGAAATCGATGTAGCGGAAGGCGAACTGCTCCCGCCTCGGCACGCTGACCACGCCGACGAAGTGGGTCATCGCCGACAGTAGCTCCGAGGCGTTGCCCAGCAGTGCCTGGGTCCCCGCCCCCGTAGACAGTTCGGCCCGCAGCCGCGCGACTTCGCCGTCCCCCAGGGACTTCACCTGCACCAGGCTGTCCACGAACACCCGATACCCCTGTGCGGTGGGAATGCGGCCGGCCGAGGTATGCGGGGAACTCAGCAGTCCGACCTCTTCCAGCTCGGACAGGATGTTGCGGATGGTCGCCGGACTCACCTCCAGCCCCGCATGGCGGGCCAGCGTCTGCGACCCCACCGGCTCGCCATCGCGGATGTAGCGCGAGATCAGCGTCCGCAGCAGTTGGCGGGCGCGCGGATCCAGCGGGGGCGATGGCGGATGCATGCCCGCTAGATAACGTCGCTCCCCCTTCTTTGC
>NZ_JBGFFG010000550.1:0-1894 GCF_056175765.1 Pseudoxanthomonas sp. LjRoot204_2
ATCCTGGCCGGCCGCGAGGGCTATGAGGTCACCGCCGGCAGCGTCGAGTTCGACGGCAAGCCGCTGCTGGAACTGGAACCGGAAGAGCGCGCCGCCGCTGGCGTGTTCCTGGCGTTCCAGTATCCGGTCGAGATCCCGGGCGTGAACAACACCTACTTCCTGCGCGCGGCGCTCAATGCCCAGCGCAAGGCGCGCGGCGAGTCGGAACTGGATTCGATGCAGTTCCTCAAGCTGGTGCGCGAGAAGCTGGCCGTGCTGCACCTGAAGGACGAACTGCTGCACCGTGGCGTCAACGAAGGTTTCAGCGGCGGCGAGAAGAAGCGCAACGAGATCTTCCAGCTCGCCGTGCTGGAACCGAAGCTGGCGATCCTCGACGAGACCGACAGCGGCCTGGACATCGACGCGCTGAAGAACGTCGCCGATGGCGTCAATGCGCTGCGCTCCCCGGACCGCGCGTTCGTGGTCATCACCCACTACCAGCGCCTGCTCGACTACATCAAGCCGGACGTGGTGCACGTGCTGGCCGGCGGCCGCATCGTCGAGACCGGCGGCCCGGAGCTGGCGCTGGAACTCGAACAGCACGGCTACGCCTGGATCAAGGACCGGGTCGCCCCGGAGCAGGCCGCCTGATGAGCGCGCTGCTCGACTCCCTGTCCGCCGGCTTCAGCGGCGACGCCGCGCGCCGCGCGGTGCTCGACGAGGCGCTGCGCGACGGCCTGCCCGGCCCGCGCACCGAAGCGTGGAAGTACACCTCGCTGCGCCAGTTGGAACGCCGCAGCTTCGCGGCCGTCGATGCGCTGCCGTCGCTGGACCCGATGCTGCTAGCCGACATCCCGGCGCCGCGCGCGGTGTTCGTCAACGGCCGCTACTCGGTGGCGCTGTCGCTGACCACCGATTTGCCGGACGGCGTCAGCCTGCAGCTGCTGTCCGAGGCGCTCGCCGACGGCGGCGATGCGGCGCGCTTCCTGCAGCGTCGTTTCGAGCGCACCGACGAAGTCTTCGCCCGGCTCAACGCCGCATTGGCGACCGAAGGCCTGCTGCTGCGCGCCGAAGCCGATGTGCGCAGCGAAAAACCGCTCCACCTGGTCTTCATCGGCACCGACGACGGCGCCGATCGCGCCTGGCACCTGCGCAATCTGATCGAACTGCGCGCGGGCGCCTCGCTGACGGTGGTGGAGCACCACCTCGCCGCCACGCCACACGCGCACTTCATCAACACGCTCAGCCACGTGCATCTCGCTGCCGGCGCCACGCTGTCGCACGCCCGCGTGCAGACGGACAGCGACCGCGCCACCACGCTGCTCCGCACCGACGCGGTACTGGCACGCGATGCCGATTACCGGCGCGTGGACCTGGAACTGGGCGGCGCATTGTCCCGCCATGAACTCAACGTGCGCCTGGAAGGCGACAACGCGCGCCTTGCGGCGAACGGCGTACTGCTGGCCGGCGGACGACGCCACGTCGACACCCGCCTGGGCATCGACCACATCGGTCGGGACACAGCCTGCGAACTGACATGGCGCGGACTCGGCGCCGGGCGTGGCCGCGCGGTGTTCCATGGCGGCATCCTGATCCGCGAAGGGGCTGACGGCACCGATGCTGCGCTGTCGAACAAGAACCTGCTGCTGTCGGACAACGCCGAAATCGACACCCAGCCGGTGCTCGAAATCCACGCCGACGAAGTGAAGGCCGCCCACGGCGCCACCGTCGGCCAGCTCGATGCCAATGCCTTGTTCTACCTGCGCTCGCGCGGCCTGACCCAGCCGGAAGCGCGACAGCTGCTGACCACCGCGTTCTGCCGCGAACCGCTGGGCGTGATCGAAGACGCCAACGTGCGCGATGCATTGCTCGCCCGCGTGGATGCCGCGCTGGCGGCGCTGGAGGCGGGATGAAC
>NZ_JBGFFG010000551.1:0-1892 GCF_056175765.1 Pseudoxanthomonas sp. LjRoot204_2
AGGAACAGGCCGGGCAGGATCAGGCTGGCCGGCAGCGCGCCCAATCCCAGCGCGACGACCGCATCGACCGCGCCGATGGCCTTGGACACGGTCGCGAATGCGCCCGCCAGCAGGAAGATCAGGCACATCAACATGACGTTGCTGTCGCCCATGCCCTGCAGCAGGGTCTGCTGCGCAGGCAGGCCGCGCCGGCGCGCCAGCCAGACGCCCAACGCCAGCGCCGGCAGGATCGCCACCGGCGCGCGCAGCTGGTAGAACCCCATCGCCTCGCCCTGCGCCGTGTAATACAGCCCGGCACCGAAGAACAGCGCCAGGAACAGCAGCAACGGGGTCAGCGCGAGCGCGCTGGGACGGACGGACATGGCAGGGCCTTCTGCGTGGGGCCGCGGATTGTGCGTGCCGCCAGCCTAGCGTCCAACCCCATGGATGGGACAGGGACAAACAAAAACGGGACGCTGAGCGTCCCGTTCGTGCTYGCCGCGATGTGGCCGTGCTTACACGCGGCTGGCGATCGCCTTCGCGAACGACATCGTGGTGCCCTCGCCGCCCAGATCCGGGGTCAGCGAATCCTTGGCTTCCAGCGTGCCGATGATGGCCGCGCGCAGGCGCTCGGCCTTCTCCGGCTGGCCCAGGTGGTCGAGCATCTGGGCCGCGCCCAGCAACAGCGCGCACGGATTGGCGACGCCCTTGCCGGCGATGTCCGGGGCCGAGCCGTGCACGGCTTCGAAGATCGCCGCGTCCACGCCGATGTTGGCGCCCGGGGCCAGGCCCAGGCCGCCGACGAGGCCGGCGCACAGGTCGGWGAKGATGTCGCCGAACAGGTTGKYGGTGACGATGATGTCGAACTGCTCCGGACGCATCACCAGCTGCATGCAGGTGTTGTCCACGATCATCTCGTTGGTCTGGATGTCGGGGTACTGCGCGGCGACTTCGCGCGCGACCTTCAGGAACAGCCCCGAGGTCGTCTTCAGGATGTTGGCCTTGTGGACGATCGTGACCTTCTTGCGACCGGTCTTGCGGGCCAGGTCGTAGGCGTAGCGCACGATGCGGTCGGAGCCCTTGCGGGTGATCTTCTGCGTCAGCAGCGCGGTCTCGCCGTCTTCGGAAATCGACTGGCCTTCACCGATGTACGCGCCCTCGGTGTTCTCGCGCACGGTGATCAGGTCCACGCCCGAAGGGAAGCGCGACTTGGTGTTCGGGAACGACTTCGCCGGACGCACGTTGGCGTACAGGTCGAAGTGGCGGCGCAGGGCCACGTTGATCGAGCTGAAACCCTCGCCCACCGGCGTGGTCAGCGGACTCTTCAGCGCCACGCCGTTCTTGCGGATGGAGTCCAGCGTGGCCTGCGGCAGCAGGTCGCCGTGCTTTTCCAGCGCCACCAGGCCGGCATCGGCTTCCTCGTAGGCCAGGCCGACCTTGAGGGCGTCGAGCACGTAAAGGGTGGCGTCCATGATCTCCGGGCCGATGCCATCGCCGCGGATGACCGTAATCGTCTGGGTCATTGAGTGGGGTTTCCGAACAGGGGCACGCACCGGACAAGGCCACGACGCGCGCGAAAAGGAAGATTTGTCCGCCAATTATGCCCGAACGGCCGGCAAGTCCCCTAATCGACCATGGTCTGAGCCCCCGCCCGCGCCAGGCGCGGACGGCAGGCAGGGCGCCGCCTCTTCGCGTCGCGGGCTTTCCTCGCGGAAAAGCGGAACGTCAGCCGTGGTCGTGCGCCGGCGGCGTATCCGCCTGGCCGCCCTCCAGCTGGTCCAGGAAATCCACCGCGCGACGCAGGTGCGGGATGACGATCGACCCGCCGACGACCAGTCCCACCGAGAAGGTTTCGAAGAACTCCTCGCGGGTCACGCCCGCTTCCTTGCACTGCGCGACGTGGTAGCTGATGC
>NZ_JBGFFG010000552.1:0-1891 GCF_056175765.1 Pseudoxanthomonas sp. LjRoot204_2
GATTCCGACGGCCTGCACATCGCCACCCTGCTGACCGCCCTGTTCCTGCGCCATTTCCCGGCCTTGGTGAACGCAGGCCACGTGTTCGTGGCGATGCCGCCGCTGTTCCGCGTGGACGTGGGCAAGCAGGTGTTCTACGCGCTCGACGAAGAAGAGAAGCGGCTGCTGCTGGAAAAGATCGAGCGCGAAAAGATCCGCGGGCAGGTCAACGTCACCCGCTTCAAGGGCCTGGGCGAAATGAATCCCTCGCAGCTGCGCGAGTCCACGATCCATCCGGATACACGGCGACTGGTGCAGCTCACCGTGGACGATGAGCCGCAGACGCGCGGCCTGATGGACATGCTGCTGGCGAAGAAGCGGGCCTCGGACCGCAAGTCGTGGCTGGAGGCGAAGGGGGACCTGGCGTCGCTCGAGGTCTGATCGTCGCGCAGGACGGCACGACYGGATGCCGCCGGCGACATCCCCGCGCACTCCACCACCCTTGAACATCGTGTTCACCGTGCCGGTGCGATAACCCGCGCATGACACAGGAACGCGCCGCGCATCCGTATACCTTCGGCCTGGAAGAAGAGTACTTCCTGGTCCGTCGCAACGGCCGGCGCCTGCGGCACATGCCGAGACGCTTCTTCGCTGACTGCCAGGAAGCATTGGGCGAGCGCTTCGGCAGCGAGATGCTGCAGACCCAGGTCGAAGTGCAGACCGGCGTGCATGACGACACCGCTGCCGCCGAAAGCGAGCTGCGCATGTTGCGCCGGACCGTGGGCGAGATCGCGCATCGGCATGGCTTGGGCGTGCTGTCGGCCGGCACCCATCCGTCCGCGTCGTGGCGCGGCCAGCGCAGCACTGACAAGCCCCACTACGACCAGGTGATGGGCGAGTTGCGGATGCTGGGCCAGCGCAACCTGCTCTGCGGCCTGCACGTGCATGTGCAACCTGAAGATCCCGGCCGACGCGTCGGGCTGATGGCGCGCATGCAGCCGTTTCTCCCGCTGCTGCTGGCGATCAGCACGTCATCGCCGTTCTGGATGGGCCATGCCACCGGCCTGATGGGCTACCGGCAGACCGCTTACCAGGAGATACCGCGCACCGGGCTGCCGCCGCTGTTCCGCGAACAGGACGAGTACGACCACTACGTTCGGCGCATGACGGATGGCCGCGCGATCCAGGACGCGAGCTTCCTGTGGTGGGCCGTGCGTCCGTCGCTGGCATTTCCCACGCTGGAACTGCGCGTTACCGATGCGTGCACGGACCTTTGCGATGCCCTGGCCATCGCGCAGGTATACCGTTGCCTGGTGCGCCACCTTGAGCGCAGACCGGCGCTGCATGCCGACCTTCATGCAGGCGACCAGGCGATCATCGCGGAAAACCTGTGGCGGGCGCAGCGTCATGGCTTTGATGCGGGCCTGATCGACCTCGGCAGTCGGCGACTGGTCCCGGTGCGCGAGATGCTGGAGAACACGCTGGATGCGCTGCACGGCGACATCGTGGCCCTGGCCTGCGCACCGCAGGTCGAGCGCGTCTGGCAGATCCTGGACYGCGGCACCAGCGCACATGGACAGCTGCAGCGCTACCGCTAGCGCAGGCAGGCCGGCGACAGCCACGCCGATGCACTGGCCAGCGTGGTGCAGTGGCTCGCCGACGCGACCGTTACCGCTTGACCGACGTCGTCAGCGCGCCACGGCTTTCTGTTGCGACACCACGAACACCCCCGCCATCACCAACACGGTGCCGGCCACCTGCCACGGGCCCATCGGTTCCCCCAGCAGCAGCAGGCTGAGCACGATGGTCGATACCGGACCGATCATGCCGACCTGGGCAGCGAGCACGGAGCCGATGCGCGCGACCGCCATCATCACCGCCAGCACTGGCAGCACCGTGCACAGCGTGCCGT
>NZ_JBGFFG010000553.1:0-1890 GCF_056175765.1 Pseudoxanthomonas sp. LjRoot204_2
GATGTAGGGGTTGCGCAGCCGGATCGACAGCGCCAATCGCTGGTCGTGCTGCAGCAGCCAGTCGTTGCCATTGAGCGCCAGCACCCAGCGCAGGACGGCGGCATGCTCCTGCTGCACCTTCGGGAAGAACTCTCCATGCAGGTCGCCGGCCATCTTCGAGTACATCTCGGCGATGCTCAGGTCGCCTTTGGCGAGCACCATCGACACGTCGTCAAGGAAGGTCTTGAAGAAGGGCCAGTCGCGCGCCATTTCGCGCAGTGCCTCTTCACCATACGCAACGACCGCCGCCTGCAGGCCGGTCCCCACGCCGTACCACCCGGGGATCACGGCACGCGCCTGGCTCCACGCGAACACCCAGGGAATCGCACGCAGGTTGCTGAGCGCGGCATCCTGTCCGAGCCGTCGCGATGGACGCGAGCCCAGCGTCATACGCTCGATCACGTCGATCGGCGTGGCGCTGCGGAAATAGTCCATGAAGCGCGGCGCCTGCACGAAGGCGCGATAGGCCTGCGAACTCTCGCCCGCGACGAGCGCCATGATCTCGCGCCAGCGTGTCTCGCGCGGCTCGGGGGGACGCGGCCGCAGGCTGGACAGCAGCACCGCACCCACCGACTGCTCCAGCGAGCGCAACGCAAGCGCGCGGATGCCGTACTTGCGATGGATCACCTCGCCCTGCTCGGTCACGCGCAGGCGGCCGTCCACACTGCCGCGCGGCGCGGCTTCCAGCGCCCGCGTGGTCTTGCCGCCGCCACGGATGATCGAGCCGCCGCGGCCATGGAAGAACGTCAGCCGGATACCCAGCTCCTGCGCCGCGTCGACCAGGTCCACCTGCGCGCGCTGCAGGCCCCAGCGCGAGGCGGCGATGCCGCCGTCCTTGCCGCTGTCGGAATACCCCAGCATCACCATTTGCACGTTGCCGCGCGCGGCCAGGTGGGCGCGGTAGACCGGATCGGCCAGCAGGTCGCGCAGGACGTCGGTACCGTGGCCGAGGTCGTCGATGGTTTCGAACAGCGGCGCGATATCCAGCGGCACCTGGCCTGCGTCGTCGACCAGCCCACCCCGGCGCGCCAGCGCGAGCACGGTCAGTACGTCGGCGCGGCTGTGCGCCATGCTGATGATGTAGGTCCCCAGGGCATCCGTGCCGTGGCGCGCACGCGCATCGGCGAGGGCCGCGAACACCGCATCCAGGCGCTCGTTGCCTTCCTGGTCGGACGCCGGCAGCACCGCATCGCCGCTGGCGTACGGACCCAGCAACGCAGCGCGTTCGACCGCATCGCGCTGTTCCCAGTCACCGTCGCCCAGCGCGGCCGCCACCGCGCGTGCGTGCACGCTGGATTCCTGCCGTACGTCGAGCCGCGCGAGGTGGAAACCGAACGTGCGCACCCGCCACGCCAGCCTGCGCACCGCGAACCAGCCGGCATGGATGCCGCGGTGGGCTTCCAGGCTGTGCAGGATGAGATCGACGTCCTGCGCGAGTTCGTCTGGCGACGCATAGCCTTCGGGGCGATCTTCCAGCGTGGCCTGCAGGCGCGCACGCATCAGGTCGTTGAGCAGCCGGTACGGCTGGTCGCCATGGCGGGGTCGCGACTTCTTCGCAGCCTCTGGCATCAGGGCGCGGTAATGATCGAGGCGTGCGACGACATCGTCCGACACCCCGATGATCGAGCTCGACTGGCTGAGCAGCGTCGTGAGCTGGCGCAGTTCCTTGAGGTAGCGCGTGAGGATGGCGCGTCGCTGCGTGTCCAGGGTTGCGGTAACCGTGCGCGCGTCGACATTCGGATTGCCGTCCATGTCGCCGCCGACCCAGGTACCGAAGCGCAGCACACGGGGAAGCCGGGCGGTCACCTCGGGTGCGGCGCCGTAGACCTCGGTGATCGCGCTTTCCAGCGT
>NZ_JBGFFG010000554.1:0-1890 GCF_056175765.1 Pseudoxanthomonas sp. LjRoot204_2
GGGTAAGGGGCATCCGGGGGGGCATGGCGGATCTCGCAGAGAGGAGTGACTGAAACCGGTTACATGGTAGGCAGGGCAGACGTCGGCCACAACCCAAGTGCTTGTTCCGATTCAGGTTCGCGGCCTAGATTCTGCCACGCCCGACGGCCTGTTCCCGGAACCCTGTCACGGTCGGCACCGGTCCCGGTATTCCCGCAGTTCCCACGCCAGCCGCCGGCGCCCCTCATCGCTGGTGTCGGTCAGCAGACCATGGACGTTGTCGTGCATGCGCGGGCAGGGGTCGGTGGTGTAGTCAGGCCCGGCCAGCATCCTGCCGATCGCCTGCAATCTCCTTTGCGGCGATGGTGGCTCTCGCATGTGGAAGCGGCCGCCGGAAGCACCGCCAGGTAGCCTCGGAACACGGCTGGCCATCAGTCCGGGCTGGAAATCGGTCGCCGGCGCGCTTTCCGCCGCCCAGACGGCGCCTTGCGCCAGATAGTCGGGTGTCGATGCGGAGATCGCCACATCCGGAGGCCGCTGCGTGGGATCCAGCGACCTCGCCACACGACCCGGGTCAGGTGATGGTGCGGAAGGATCGGCCGAGGGCGCAGGCGTCGCATGCGCATCGGGCGGCGATGTCGGCAGGGCAGGCTGTGCGTGTTCGATCCACCGCACTCGCAGCACGGGTGACGGGGAAYTCTTCCCGACAAGCCACCCCGGGGGGCGTACCAGTACCCATGTCACCGCTCCGTGGATCAGCACCACGATCACGGCCGCCACGGCGCGGCTCCGGCCTTCTGCTGACATCCTGTCACCCCCGCATCGCGTTGGCGGAGTCTGTGGCATCCAAAATGAACTGCCCGTCATCCGCTCGGCACGGCGACCGGACGGGAGGCGGCGTCGACACAGTGGCGACGAAGCGTGGTGTATCCCACCGCGACAGCGCCTTCGGTCCGTGCGTTGAGGGTGCCGCGACGGCGAGGACACGCCGCATCACCAGGCACCGCACGGGCCGAAGCCGCCGCCGGCGTTCGCCCCTTCACCGTCTCCAACGGCAGGCAGGCGACGAAAACGGCCACCCGTCGGTGATAATCCTCGAACGCCCCCTGCCGTGCCGACCATGGACAAGATCGAACGCATCACCGCCCTTCACCGCATCCTGAAGGCCGCGCGCTATCCGGTCACCGTGAAGCGTCTGCAGGAGGAACTGGGTTGCTCGCGCGCCACGGCGTATCGCGACCTGGCGTACCTGCGCGATGCGTTGATGGCGCCGATCGAGGGCGACGGCGAAGCGGGTTTCCGTTACCACGCGGCCGAAAGCGAACGCTTCGAGCTGCCTGGCCTGTGGCTGAGTTCGGAAGAGCTGTACGCCCTGCTCGCCGCGCAGCAGCTGCTGGTGCGCACGGGCGGCGGCGTGCTGTCCGGTGCGCTGGCGCCGCTGCAGAAGCGCATCGAGGGGCTGCTGGCCGACCACGCCGGCGTCGACCAGTGGCCGGTCGACCGCGTGCGCGTCATCCCGCATCGCGGCCGCACGCTGGACGAAGCCAGCTTCCGCACCGTCGCCTCGGCCGTGCTGGAGCGCAAGCAGCTGCACTTCGAATACCGGGCACGCTCCACCGACGAGCGCACGCGCCGCACGGTGTCGCCGCAGCGCATCACCCACTACCGCGACAACTGGTACCTGGATGCGTGGGACCATGAGCGCAACGCGCTGCGCAGCTTCGCGGTGGACCGCGTGGGCAACGCGAGGATGGTCGATGAACCCGCCCGTGACCTTCCCAACGACGAACTCAACCAGCACCTGGCGTCGAGCTACGGCATCTTCTCCGGCGAACCGAAAGGCTGGGCGACGATCCTGTTCAGTGCCAAGGCCGCGCGCTGGGTTGCCGACGAGCAGTGGCACTCGAAGCA
>NZ_JBGFFG010000555.1:0-1887 GCF_056175765.1 Pseudoxanthomonas sp. LjRoot204_2
GTCTGGTTCGAAACGATCCTCGTGGTATTGACGCTGCTGACCGGCGTGGTGTGGCTGGCCGACAAGCTTTTCCTGGCCAAGCGGCGCCAGGCGAGGGGAGGGCTGCTGGACGAGGAGCCCGTGCTGGTCGATTACTCGCGCGCGTTCTTCCCCGTGCTGGCCGTGGTGCTGGTGCTGCGCAGCTTCATCGCGGAGCCCTACAAGATCCCGTCCAGCTCGATGATGCCGAACCTGCTGATCGGCGATTTCATCCTGGTCAACAAGTTTTCCTACGGCCTGCGCCTGCCGATCACCAACCAGAAGGTCGTGGCCCTCGGCGAGCCGGCGCGCGGCGACGTGGTGGTCTTCAAGCCGCCGCACGACCCGAAGAACAACTGGATCAAGCGCGTCATCGGCCTGCCGGGCGACAGGATCGGGTTCCATGGCGATACCGTCTCGATCAACGGGCAGCCCCTCGCGTACCAGAAGCTGGGCGACTACGTGGGCAAGGGCAGCGGTGCAGGCGAAACGGGGGCTTCGCTGCTGAAGGAGGACCTGCCGGGGCGCCCGCACACGGTGCTGGAATGGCTGGGCAGCGCCCGTCCCGAGGGCCAGGGCGAGTGGGTAGTCCCGCCGGGGCACTACTTTGTCATGGGCGACAATCGTGATAATAGCGAGGACAGCCGGTTCTGGACCCAGACCCACTTCCTGCCGGAAGAGAACCTGCGGGGCAAGGCGTTCCTGGTCTGGCTGAACTGCGAGGGCTGGGTCTGCAAGAATGGCTTCGATGCCTCGCGCATCGGCAATGGCATCGAGTAAGCAACCAACGCTAACGGGGATCGACGGGGGAATGACGATGAAGCGCAATCAGAATGGTATGACGTTGTTGAGCTTTGTGATCGTACTGGCTGTGGTCGGTTTCGCCGCCTATATCGCCATGCGCCTGTTTCCGATGTACCAGGAATATTACGCCGTCAAGTCCTCACTGAAGGGACTTTCAAATGAGCCGGGGGTTGCCGACATGGATCCTGCCCGTATCCAGGAGTTGTTCTTCAGGCGTCTGGACATCAACTACTCTGACAACGTCAAACCCTCCCATGTGAAGATCGAGCGTATGGAGGGGGGCTGGAACATGAAGGTCAGCTACGAGGTGCGTCGGCCGCTGGTAGGCAATCTGGACGTGGTCGGTAACTTCAACACCGAGCAGGCCATGACCAATCGCGGCGCGGACTAAGGGTTTGGCGGTTGATCGCATCGGTCATGCCTTCACCGATCAGGGCCTGCTTGCGCAGGCCCTGACGCATCGAAGTGCGGGGGCGCCGCACAACGAACGCCTGGAATTCCTGGGCGACAGCATCGTCAATTTCCTCGTCGCCGAAACGCTTTTCCAGCGTTGGCCCAAGGCGGACGAGGGCGCGCTGACGCGCGCACGCGCCGAACTTGTGCGCGAAGCCGCGCTGGCGGCCATCGCGCGCGAGCTCCAGCTGGGCGAGCGCCTGACGATGGGGCCCGGCGAAATGAAGTCGGGTGGCCATCGCCGGGATTCGATCCTGGCCGATGCGCTGGAAGCCGTCGTCGCGGCCATTTACCTGGACAGCAGCTTCGAAACCTGCCGCACCGTGGTGCTGCCGTGGTTCGAGGCGTCGCTGGCCGCACTCCCTGTCGGTCGCCCGGAAAAGGATGCCAAGACCCGGCTGCAGGAATGGTTGCAGGGCCGCCAGCGTCCGCTGCCGGTGTACGAACTGGTGTCCGAAAGCGGCGACGATCACGCCAAACTCTTCCTCGCGCGCTGTACCACGCTCGACCCGCCGCTTGCCGCGGACGGCGAGGGTACCTCGCGCCGCAATGCAGAACAGGTCGCCGCGGCGGCGCTGCTCGATAAGCTCGACATTTCGAAATGAGTACGTC
>NZ_JBGFFG010000556.1:0-1884 GCF_056175765.1 Pseudoxanthomonas sp. LjRoot204_2
CTTCCATGGTGGATTGACCGTCATCGTGCCGACGCTCGCACCGAAATTGAAAGCAGTATGGCCGGTTCAGCAGGGATCGACGCTCGCAGAATGACTCGGTTGCCGACGCGATCACTGCAGGGGCGACCAGTGCATCAATGCTCAGCGGACAGGATGTACCCCTGCGTTCGCAAGAGCGAGATGATTTTGTCGCGATCATAACCCTCCAACTTTGAGTTCGCTGTCACGATGACGGGAACCCGCTCTGCATCCAGCCGATGCAACTCCTGACGATGCAGCAGCAGATTGTCAGCAGGACGTTCCACGTAATCCACGCCAAGTTCACGCAACAACTGTCTCGTCTTTTTGCAACCGCCGCATGACGCGAGGGAATAAAAAGCGACTTGCTCCGGACGTGCAAGATAGAGGGAATACTCCCCGTGCGTGATGACGAGCGCGCTCGACTTGGCAAGCTTGTGGGCGTTGTACGCTCGCCCCGCCCCGATTCCGATCAGAAGCGATATCGCCACCACTGCAACCGGAAGCATCCGTTTCATGTTCACTGGCGTCTCCCAACACCGCGGGAGCTAGCCCCCGCGGTGAAATGCTTCTGGTCAGGGGGGATCGCAATTTCCGCAGTTTACGAACCTGCAGGTATTGAGGCTGGTTCTGCACTGGGCAGGGGTGTACTGCCCCCCTTGCATACAGGCCGTGTATGCCTGGTCGCAGGCGAGCCAACAGTCAGTGCACGGATCGTCGGCTTTCGACGTGAACGAGAATCCAAGCACCAAAGCAGCCGCACACGCGGATGAAAGTAACAACGTCTTGATCGACATGACTACCTCCTTGTGATGGATACGCTGACGAGTCAGCGGTGCATATGTACTCTCGCTTCAGCGATACGAATGCGCGCACGCGCACATTTTTTCATCCCAGTAGGACGCCTGACTGTTCTCGCGCCCCATTCATCCGTTTACGTACAGATGTTTACATCAGTGCGCTGACAGATCACAGAAAGCTTCTCGACACTGGACCATCCGCAGGCAGCGAATCCCCGATATCGCTAGCACAGGCAAGGAACGCACCTCCCCTCACACAATGCGCATCACTTCCTGCAGCCTTCCAGCTTGAGCTCCTGCCCCGGCCGCACGGCGTACGCCGGCGCCTTCAACCTGTTGGCCTGCGCGAGCTTCTTCAGATCGCACTGGAACCGCTGCGAGATGCGCCCCAGCGTGTCGCCCTTCGCGACGCGGTAATCCCGCGCCTGCTTCGCCTTCGGTTCGGCTGGTTGCGGCTCGCCGGAGGCGACGGTGGTCGGCACGCCGGCCACGGGGGTCACATCGCCGACGGCGACATTGCCGGTCCGCGAGGCGCGGCGGATGGCGGCCGCGGGATCGGCGCTCACCAGCGTGCGCGCCAGTTCCGCGCGGGGGCCACTGATGCAGTGGCGTGTGTACAGGCCCGAGATGCGCGCGTTGGCCTTGAGCGTGGTGCCGGCGGGGATCCATGCCTCTGGCTGGTAGCGCGGGTTGAGGTTGCGCAGCGTGCGCATGTAGCCCTCGCGCGTGCCGCCATTGCCCAGACAGATGGTCAGCTCATAGATGGATGCGTCGCGCGCCAGCTTCAGCGTCGCCGGCTGCGCCGTGACCTTCGGAAACTCCAGTCCGTACTGGCGCGGGTGCAGGAACAGCCATGCCGCCGCGATCACCATCGGCACGTAGTCGCGCGTCTCGCCGGGGAACTGGCTGTAGACCACATCGTCCCAGAAGCCCAGGCCGCCGTTCTCGCGGAACACGCGCGCAGCCCGTCCCTCGCCCCCGTTGTAGGCCGCGAGGGCCAGTTCGATATTGTTGTTGAGCCCGCGCATGCGCTCGTTCATGTACTCCGCGCTGGCCTGGCCGGAGG
>NZ_JBGFFG010000557.1:0-1879 GCF_056175765.1 Pseudoxanthomonas sp. LjRoot204_2
GCTGGCGACCGCTTCATCACAAGGCGGGATGTTCGCGATGGGATACTGGTGTCAACCGAGGTCTCTTACGATCCGAACGCCAAGATCGAATCATTCGATGACCTCAAGCAAGCCTTCGAGGAATTATTCCCTTCCGCCGAGGCGCAAGTCCGAGAGATTGCCGAATACGCACAGGGCGAGATTGATGCGGGCGCTTCGGGCTCACGCCTTCAGTATGCGCAGCATGTTGTCCAAGTTTCAGAGCACGTTATCCGCCAAGTTAGGCAGGGAAAAGCCGAGGCCGCGGTGATCCTCGCCATTGCGATGATGCACAGCGTTTTTCGTGTGAAGGTGAAGTCCATCGAACCCACAGTTATCACGGGCGCCAAGGCCAGCCAGMAGCGCAAGAGCGCCGGATTCTCCAGTGCGCAAGAGCGAGAGCAGGAAAGGCGCCCAGAGTGGGAGCAATGGCAGAATCGCTTCACGCAGCACCGGCTCGAAAATCCCCACCTCAGCAAGTCCAGGATTCACGAGATGGTCGCTGCTGAATTCGGGGTAACACGGCAGGCGATCGCAAAGCGCGTTCGATGAGTTGCAACGGTACGACCGCGTTGCAGAAATAGGATTTCTACTCTGCTCCCACCGCCGCACATGCGGTCTAAGGAGCATGCAATGGAAACCTCAGCCTCACCCAGAAAGGGGGACGCGATCCTGCGCCTTCCCGAGGTGGAGAAGCGAACCGGCCTTCGCCGAGCCAGCATCTACCGCCGCGCCGCGGCCGGCACCTTCCCCAAGCCCGTGCGACTCGGCCCCAACTCCACCGGCTGGCTGGAGTCCGAGATCGACAGCTTCATCGCCCAAGCGGTCGCTCAGCGTGACCAGGCATCCGCATGAACGCGCCTCCACGGCTCTACGAGACCGAGTCGGCGCCGCTGCTGTCGCAGCTTCCTGACACCGCAGACGGGTTCGCTGCCCGTCTCCACCAGTTGCACAGGACGCCGGATGCTGGCCTGGCCGATCAGGTAGCCCGCGACGCCGCCGGCATCTACTCCGTTGCCGTCAGAATCGCCGCCGCCCTGCGTATCGAACAGGACCAGGAGCGAGGCAATGGGACGCAATGAGCGGCCTCCGACACCCGAGATCGTCTGTGTCCCGCTCGACGTCTTCGCCGGCTTGCAGTTCCCGCCACGCCGGATCTTGCTCGCTCCCTGGCTGACCGCAAGCAGCATCAACATGCTGAGCGCCTACCGGGGCACGGGGAAGACTTGGACCGCACTCTCGATCGCGCTGGCGGTAGCGAGCGGMGGCCAGTTCCTGCGATTCACTGCGCCGGCGCCCGCTCGCGTTCTATACGTGGACGGCGAGATGGCCGGAACCGACCTGCAGCACCGCCTGCAACGGCTCATGCCGATGTTCCCCGACCTCGACAGCCAGAACTTCAGCGTTATCACCCCAGACGTGCAGTGCCGGGCCCTGCCCGACCTATCCACCTACCAAGGCCAGGCCGAGCTCGAGCAGTGGACCTCGCAAGCCGATCTGATCGTGATCGACAACCTCTCCAGCCTGGCGCGCACCGGCGCGGAGAACGAGGCTGAGAGCTGGGTCATCGTCGCGGACTGGGCGCTGCGCATGCGTCGCGAGGGCCGCGCGGTGCTCTTCGTCCACCACACCGGCAAGAACGGCCAGCAGCGCGGCACCAGCAAGCGCGAAGACCTTCTCGACACCAGCATCATCCTGGCTCGCCGCGAGGACCAGCAAGGCGAATCCGCAGGCGCCGGCTTCAGCTGGGAATGGTCGAAGGCGCGCGGGCTGCACGGCACCGACATTGAGACCCTGCAGGCCGATCTGGTGACGAATCAGCATGGCGGCCTGTCCTGGGCCTGTCGCCAAGTGKGCGATG
>NZ_JBGFFG010000558.1:0-1874 GCF_056175765.1 Pseudoxanthomonas sp. LjRoot204_2
CGCCCGGACGTGGCGGCATGGTGGGCAGCACGCTCATCCACTGCATGTTCTGGAAGGCTTCGCGGTCGTCTTCGTTGCGCGGAGTGACCAGGCCGGATGCGCCGGCATCGATGATGCGCGTGGTCATGTCGGCCTGTTCCAGCGCCGTGCCCAGCCGCAGGAACTGGTAGCCGATGTCGCGGCTGACATTCGCGCTGAGCAGGCCGGACACCTTCAGGCAGCCGTCGACGATGCGCTGCAGGAAATCGAGCCGGTAGCGGCGGCTCAGGCTGCGTTCCCCGTAGGCGGCGATGTAGAGGTGCAGGTCGTTGATGGCCTCCCACACGTCCTGCGGCAGCGTGTCGCGGATGCTGCGCAGGATCTCGCGCGCCGCGTCGACCGACACGCGCAGCGATGACGGATTGCGCTCGTCCAGCAACAGGAAGCGGATCACGTCGACATCGCCCGCGGCGTCGCCGGTCTCGGGAAAGCACTGCTCGAAGCGCTCGCCCGCGCCGACCGTGTCGATCATCGGCCGCCACGCGAACCGCACCGAGCGCGGCATGTCGAGCTGCAGCTGGCTGCCCACGCCGACCAGCCTCGCGGTGTTTTCCGCGCGCCGCACATAGCGGCTGAACCAGTAGAGATCGTCCGCGACGCGCGACAGCATCAGGCGGCCTCCTCGCCATGGTCGGACAGGTCGACGACCCAGGTGTCCTTGGCGCCGCCGCCCTGCGAGGAGTTCACCACCAGCGACCCCTTCACCATCGCCACGCGGGTGAGGCCACCCGTGGTGACATAGGTGTCCTGGCGCGAGAGCACGAACGGACGCAGGTCGATGTGGCGAGGCGATGGACCCTGCTTGGTGACGATCGGCGCGGTGGACAGCGCCAGCGTGGGCTGGGCCATGTAGTTGCGCGGGTTGGCCTCGATCAGCGCCTTGAATTTCTCCCGCTGGCGCTTGGTCGAGCGTGGGCCGATCAGCATGCCGTAGCCGCCGGATTCGTTGGCCGGCTTCACCACGAGCTTCTCGATGTTCTCCAGCACGTACTTCCGCTCCTTCGCGTTGTGGCAGAGGTAGCTGGGCACGTTGGGCAGGATGGGATCCTCGTCCAGGTAATACTTGATCATCTTTGGCACATAGGCGAAGACGACCTTGTCGTCGGCCACGCCCGCACCCGGTGCGTTCGCCAGCGCCACCTTGCCGGCACGCCAGCTGCGGATCAGCCCCGGTACGCCGAGCACGGAATCCGGATGGAAGACTTCCGGATCGATGAACAGGTCGTCCACGCGCCGGTAGATGACGTCCACGCGCTTGGGCCCGTAGACGGTCCGCATGTAGGTGCAGTCGTCGTCGGCGACGAACAGGTCGCTGCCTTCGACCAGCTCGATGCCCATCGCCTGGGCCAGGTACGCGTGCTCGAAGTAGGCGCTGTTGAACACGCCGGGCGTCAGCAACGCGATCACCGGGGTATCGCCCGGGCGCGGCGACAGCGCCGCGAGTGTGTCGTAGAGCTGGCTGGGGTACTCGTCCACCGGCAGGATCGAGCTGGTCTCGAACAGTTCCGGGAACACGCGCTTGGCCACCATGCGGTTCTCCAGCATGTAGCTCACGCCGGACGGAATGCGCAGGTTGTCCTCCAGCGCGTACAGCGTGCCGTCGCCGTCGCGCACCAGGTCCGAGCCGCAGATGTGCGCCCACACGCCCAGCGGCGGGGTGATGCCGACGCACTGCTCGCGGAAGTTCACCGAATCCTTCAGCAGCATCGCCGGGAACACCTTGTCCTTGACGATCTGCTGCTTGCCGTAGATGTCGCCGATGAACAGGTTCAGCGCGCGCATGCGCTGCATCAGGCCGGCCTCGGTCCGCTGCCATTCGCTGAGCGGGATGATGC
>NZ_JBGFFG010000559.1:0-1872 GCF_056175765.1 Pseudoxanthomonas sp. LjRoot204_2
GCGGCCGGGCGCGCTGGCGCTCGATGACGAGATGCTGGAAGCCAAGCTCGCCGAGGTCACTGTGGTTCCGGTGGGGCACAACAGCCAGGGCGAGTCGGTGTTCGAGAGCGATGAGGGCCGCTACGTGCGTCATGCGGACGGCACCACCGAATTCGAGGGGGCCGATCCCGACGCTACGTTCCTCAGGGCGGACAGCCTGGAAGAGCTGGCGCGGTGCGCGGACGCGTTCGTGGGCGAGATGGTGCGCGGGAAGAACATGCGAGCCGATGACCTGAAGCAGTTCGCTGCGACGGTCACGGGAATCCCGGTGGGTGAGGTGGAGCAGACCACCGAGCTGCGACGCGTGCAGGAGGCCGTCGAGGCCGCGCTGGTTCGTCGTCTGCGCGAAGATGCGTTGGCGCCTGGTGCCACGGTAAAGGACGTCTACGCCCAGGCGACCAGGCTGCTGGAGCGCCAGCCCGCGATGGCAGCGCGTACCTCGTCGTCGATCATGCTGCAGCAGTATTCCAGCCCCTTGCCGATGGGCTACGCGGCTCAGCAGATCCTGGGGCGCACGGAAGGTCGCACGTTGCTTGAACCGACCATCGGCAACGGATCTCTGATCAGTGCCACCCGTGGTGCCCACGTGGTCGGTGCGGACCTGGACAAGAATCGACTGGACCAGCTGGCGCTCGGCCGGCCGGAGGCGTCGCTGCATCACGTCGATGCAACGACGGCGGACTTCATCAAGCTCAACGGCGGAAGCGCGTTCGACCTGATCTGCTGCAACCCGCCCTTCGGCAAGCTCGATTCGGCAATGAGCGTGAAGGGCCTGAAGGTCACGCGCCTGGACCAGCTCGTGCTGATGCGCGCTCTGGATGCGCGTAAGGACGACGGCTTGGGGGTGTTCATCATTGGTGGCGACAGCTATGTCGACACGAGGGCCGGCAAGGTCAGCGGCACTTCCCGCTACCTGTTCAACTGGCTGGCAGACAACTACCACGTGGACGTGGTCGAGATTCCGGGGCGCCTGTATGCGAAACAGGGTGCGACGTTCCCAGTCCGCATGGTGGTGGTGGGTCGTCGTGCGCCGGGCGGTGAGCAGGTGCCCGATACCATCCCACTCGTCGACAGCGCGGAAGAGCTGCTGGCCTGGTCGCTGCGCATGCGGGAGAAGTACGCCGCTCACGTGGAGCCGATCGATGCGGCCACGCAGGAAGCCATTGCGGTGGCAGAGGCCGTGGAAGAGGCCGAGGTAGCTCCTTCTCCCACGGCCGCGCAGGACGCGAAGGCCAACACGACCGACGCTGACGAGAACAGCTACCAGAGCCCCTATCCGGCGATGAGCCGGGTCGGCCAGGCGACGGCGATGGTTCCCCGCAACCTGCTCACCCCGACGTTGATGGCGCTGCAGAACGTGGTCGCAGTGCATGGGRATATCGACGAGTACGTTGCCTCGCAGCTCGACTGGTCCGTGGAGCAGATGGGCAACTATCTGTCACCGGAGCAGGTAGACGCACTGGCCCTGGCGATGCACGCCGAACAGCGCAGCGGGGGCAAGCAGGGCTTCCTGATGGGCGACCAGACCGGACAGGGCAAAGGCCGGTTCCTGGCCGCGATGGCGCGCTACCACAATCTGGCTGGGCGCTCGGTGGTGTTCCTGACCGAGACCCCGACCCTGTTCACCGACTTCTGGCGCGATCTGCGCGCCATCTCGTCGACGGATCTGTTCCAGCCGATGATCGTCAACGCCGGCGTCGGCGTGTACGACGACATCACTGGTGATCAGCTCATCAAGCCCACGCCGGCGGCGGTGGTGAAGCGAGCGGTTGATGAGGGCGAGGTGCCTTCCGAGTACAACCTTGTGCTCGGCACCTACAGCCAGTTCAATCG
>NZ_JBGFFG010000560.1:0-1868 GCF_056175765.1 Pseudoxanthomonas sp. LjRoot204_2
GACATGGGACAAGCAGCTGTCCCGGCGTCCCAATTCGATGTTGGGACAGTCTGGGACAGATGGGACACAGCCGGGGCTACTCGGTGAAATGAAGCTCTCCGTGATAGCTGACCTCGGTGATCCGATTCATCCAGGTGGTGGCCCTTTCGATCGCCTCCTCTCGCGTCGGCGAGAGCTCGACGCTCTGATGGGCGGTTTCATCGAAATCAGTCCCTTGCCTCACGACCCTGATCTGGGGAAGCCAGCCGGGCTCCTGCAGATCCATGAACTCTGCGGTCGGCTCAAGGGTGAATCCATCAACTTCTCGCATGGGCGCTGCTCCGTTGGGACCGGGCAGGACTGTATCACCCACCCCTTCTATCGAGTCAGGCGAGCACCATGATGAAACGCCCACGCCTGACGACGCTGAAGAGCACGCTGCCCACCGTTCCGAACCGCCTGAAGTCGACCGCGCAGCTGGGTGTGAAGCCTGACGCCTTCGGCCAGGGCCGCGGTGGTCGTCCATGGCGCCGGCTCCGCGAGCAGATCCTGCAGCGCGACGGGTACTGCTGCCAGGCCTGCGCGCGCGAGGGACGCGTCCAGGTCGCGCACGAGGTCGATCACGTCGTGAACATCGCCGCCGGCGGCACCGATGACCCCAGCAACCTGGAGGCCATCTGCACCGACTGTCACCGCAAGAAGACCCAACAGGAGGCCCGCCGTGGCTGAGAACGAAAACGAGATAGACCGCGCCGCGCGCGCATTCACCGACTCATCCGTCGCGCTGGCAGACGCGCTGCTGGCGAAGCTGCAGGCAGAGGCGCCAGACATCGCCGCCAAGGCCGCCCACTCGCTTCAGCAGGGCGAGCGCATGCAGCTGCTGCTGGAGTTCCACCCGGAGGCGCCCTCGATCGTCTGGCAAGTCCTGGACGACTACGAGCGCCCGAAGCGCCTGATGACGATTCCCGGGCGGATGCCGAGCCGGCATTGAGCGAGCACGCGCACGAGCTGCAGGAACCGTGCCCGCGCTGCGGCATGTGCGGCGTGCCCGTGGCGATCTCGGCGCAAGGCCGGCCACGGAAGTTCTGCAGTGATCGATGCCGTGCAAAGGCATTCCGCCTGCGGAGCGCGATCAGCGACATGGTCCAGCTGACCGCGATGCTGCCCTTGCCGGTCTGGCGCACACCCGGCGGCGACTGGGAGGACGAGCATCGCGTTGTGTAACGAAACCCCGGCCGTTGTAACGAAACACCTTCAGCGTGAGCACTCTGCGGCGTAGAACTCCCGGTCAACTTCCAGGAGCACTGCAATGTCCGATCAGCTGAGGCAAGACGTGGAGACCGTCAACGCGAACCTTCGCCAGGTCTCCGAACAATTGAGGGGGCTCGAAGGCTACAGCGCCCGCATCGCCACCATCGAGCAGATCGTGGCCAAGATCGACGCAGAGGGCGGCCGCGGCGGCATGGGCAACATGGGCCCGAGCATCGGCGCCTCTGCCTTCCAAACCATCCAGGAAGACGCCAGCTTCAAGGCGGCAGCCGAGCAGGCCGCGCGCGGCATGAAGGTCGGCAAGTTCGACGCCCGCGCCAACGTCGACGGATCCATCCGCGCCGCGCTGGTGAACCAGGGCAACGGCGACAGCAACGACCAGAGCTTCCCGACCTGGTCCGATCGCCGGCCGGGCATCTACGGCCCGGTCATTCCGGCGCCGCGCCTGCTGGACGTGCTGCCCAGCCGCCCCACCAGCAGCGACTCGGTCGAGTACGTGAAGCTGAGCGTGACCGGTGACGCCGCCGAGCAGGAGCAGGAGGGCGACACGAAGGCCGAGCTGGACTTCGAGGGCGAGCTGGACACGGCGAACATCGTCACCGTCGCTGCCTGGACCGCGG
>NZ_JBGFFG010000561.1:0-1862 GCF_056175765.1 Pseudoxanthomonas sp. LjRoot204_2
AGGAATGCACAAGGTATGCGACTCGTGCTGGCCAGGCCCACGGTTGAACCACTTTGTCACTGTTGCCAGGCCGGAAGAGGATATCTCCTCTACGGGAAATGTCTCACCAATCATGGATTTAATGTCCTCGATCTCATTGGGCTCAAGGAAGTCGAACAGCTCCATCTGCAGGTCGACGACTCTGACGAGGTTGCCGATACGTATGGTTTTTCCGTTTGCGTCGGTCGTTGTGATGTCTTCCATAGATGCCTAACACCGGAATTAAGCCGACCCGCGAAGCGGGTTCGGCTTGAATGAATTGTTAGGCGCTGCCACGCTGCTGTTGAGTCGCAAAGGCTAGTCCTCGACGTTGTGTCTTGCCGGTAATCAGGTTGAGCTCTGAGGTGGAGTCATGGTGCGCGATGGTGGCCGCTAGAGGAAAGCCCTGTCCTCCGACCTTTTGCCAGCAGGAGAAGAACCAATCTAAGAGCTCTGTAGTAGCGATATGCCAAGGATCGCTATCAGGGCTCTCAGACTCTAGTTGGTCCTCGAGGTCTGCTGGATAGACGCAGTCAATATTAATTAGGGCCGAATCAACCGGGCTTGGATATGTGGCTTGTCCGTCAACATAGACAAAGAACTCACAGTTTTTTTCATCAAGGAAAAAAGCCCGTACCGGGAACTCCGAGGTGAACCCATCACTGAAGATTTCAAAATCTAGCGCGACGACCTGATCCGGGTACTTATGCGTGACAAGGGAGCTCAGGACTGGAATGAGTAACGTATCGAGCTGCGAAAGACTCGAGCGAACTTGTAGTTGAAATGTCTGTTCAGAAATGGACATTGATAAAGCGCCTAACACCAGAATTAAGCCGACCCGCGAAGCGGGTTCGGCTTGAATGAATTGTTAGGCGTTATGGCCGACCGGCCCCAACACCCGCTCTGCAACACTAAGGAAGTCCGAAAGTTGAGCTGGATCCCCGCTACCGCCATCGCCCCAGACGGTCAAAGAAAGGTCTCCAAGCAAGTCCAGCGTGCTGCTCTCGCCGCGAGCATTGTATTGCTCGACAAATTGAATAAGCAGCATGTACGCCTGTTCTAGAGTGAGGGTACGCTGAAACTCCGGGTCGCTAAGCTTACGCATGCGAGGCTGCTTCTCCATGACGCCTAACGCCTGAGTTAAGCCGWSCCGCGAAGCGGSWTCGGCTTGAAYGAATTGTTAGGGCGCATCCGCGTGACCAAGCGACGTGCCGTCTTGGACGTAGTAGATGGTTTGGACGCCCTCGTACAAATCCCTAATCTCAAACGACAGCTTKTGCGTGCAGAGGCACGTTGCGGCAGCTTCAGAAGGAGATTTTGTCGATAAGGAAACCGTCGCTGCGCTGCGCCACACCCTTAGCTCAGGTTTGTCCGGGACATGAGCGCAATTTAGCTCTGCCGTAACGTCCAAGGTGACCATGTCGCCGACGCGGCTTGCCTGCACAACAGCAGCCTTGTCCWCAGGGATCTCGCTCTCACAGGTTTCTACATCCGACTTGAGCGAAATCTCTCCGGCCAAGACACTGATCGGAGCAAGTGATGCTGAGAAGGCGATGGCTCCGATTGCTATAAGTTTCATATGCGCCCTAACACCTGAATTAAGCCGACCCGCGAAGCGGGTTCGGCTTGAATGAATTGTTAGCGGGCAAAGACGCGCCAATGCAGCACCTGCTGCCCGCCTTGTTGTACTGCTACCGCTGCAATGATCGGCACCGAGCCGGTCGCCGCGGTGGGACTGGGGCAACTGTAGTAGTTATAACCGGCCCCTAGCTCGGGCATCCAATCCCGGGAGAATGCTGGCTCAGAGAACTCACCTGCATCTGCATCCCGACACGAAGTAGGGG
>NZ_JBGFFG010000562.1:0-1850 GCF_056175765.1 Pseudoxanthomonas sp. LjRoot204_2
GTGCTGAAGCACAACTTCGAAGGCAGACAGGCCGTGTACGAACTGGATCGCGGCGGTCACCACGACCACATGGTCGACGTGGATACCGGCAAGATCATCGAATTCGAAAGCAGCGAGATCGAGAAGCTGCAGCGCGAGATCGCCGCCAAGCACGGCTACGAGCTGGAAGAGCACTCGCTGGTGTTGTACGTGCGCAAGAAGCGCTGACAGCTGGAGATTTTCCGGCTCGGGATGTGGAAGCGACGTAAGTCGCGAAGCGGCATCGGCAAGGCCTCATCGCGACCTGCGTCGCTCCCACAGTAAGCAACCGGGGTGTCAGACCGCGTTCGCCAGCAGCCGCTTGGCCGCGGCATGCGCTTCCTTGCTGACCTCCACGCCGCCAAGCATGCGCGCGAGTTCCTCTTCACGCTGCTTCGCTCCCAGCTTCTCGACCGCGCTTTGCGTCATGCCGTCCACCGGGGCCTTGCTGACCCTGTAGTGCGCGTGTCCCTGCGCCGCGACCTGTGGCAGGTGGGTGACGCACAGCACCTGCCGTTGGGCCCCTAGCGCCCGCAGCTTCTGTCCCACGATCTCGGCGACCGCGCCACCGATGCCGGTGTCGACTTCGTCGAAGACCATGGTCGGCACGGCGTCCACCCCGAGCGCAGCCACTTCGATCGCCAACGAAATGCGCGCGAGTTCGCCGCCGGACGCCACCTTTCGCAGCGGACGCGGCGGCTGCCCGGCATTGGCCGAAACCAGGAATTCGACCCGCTCGGCGCCGGCAGGATCGGGACGATCGCCTTCCTGGGGCTCCAGCGCGATCTCGAAACGGCCACCGCCCATGCCCAGTTCGGCAATCAGGGCGGTAGTGGTATCACCCAGTGATGCCGCCGCGCGGATACGCGAACGGCTCAGGGATGCCGCGGCGCTGCGCCACTGCTCCCGGGCCGCATCGATCTCTCCGTTCAGCTGGACCAGGCGTTCGCCGGCGCCGCGTAGCGACTCCAGTTCGGCGGCGAGCCGGTCGTGCTGCTCCTGCAGGCCCTCCAGCGGTACGCGATGCTTGCGGGCGAGGTCGTGGACGCGGGCCAGCTTGCGCTCCAGCGCGTCGAACTGCAGCGGTTCGCCGTCGAGGTCGTCGCGCACCTGGCCAAGCAGGGACAGTGCTTCCTCGATCTGGATCGCCGCACCGTCGAGCAGCGCATCCACCTCGCGCAGGCGCGGCTCGTGCTCGGCTTGCCGCCCGAGATCGGCGCGCACCTGTTGCAACTGCCGGGTGAGCGAGGGCGTTTCGTCGCTGGCCAGTTCGCCCAGGGCCGCATCGCAGGCCTGGATCAGGCCGGCCGCGTGCGCCTGCCTGCGATGGCTGGCGACCAGCGCTTCCAGCGCAGCCGGCGAAAGATCCTCCCGCTGCAACTCCGAGAGCTGGTGTTCCAGATAGTTGATGCGGTCGGAGACATCGCCTTGGCCCGACAGTAGTTCGCGTTCGCGCAGCAGCGCAGTCCAGTATCGCGCCGCCTCGCGTACCGTGGCGCGCTCGCGGTCGTTTCGCGCGAAGGCGTCCAGCAGGTCCAACTGGCTGTTGCGGGCCAGCAGCGCCTGGTGTTCGTGCTGGCCATGGATTTCCACCAGCCGGGCGGCCAGTTCGGTCAGCTGGGAGAGCGTCACGCTGCGGCCATTGATCCACGCGCGGGAACCGCCGTCGGCACGGATCACCCGGCGCAGCTGGCACTGGCCGTCGTCGTCCAGTTCGTTCTCGGCGAGCCACGCCTGTGCTGGCGACCCGGTCGAGGGGGAGAATTCGGCCGACAGCTCCGCCCGCTCGGCGCCATGACGGACCACGCCGCTGTCTGCACGCAGGCCGGACA
>NZ_JBGFFG010000563.1:0-1830 GCF_056175765.1 Pseudoxanthomonas sp. LjRoot204_2
ATTCCGGCAGGCCCCACCAGACGAACACGCCCAGCGCCAGCATCGCCGCCAGCTTGAACAGCGATTCGAACGCCATCGCCAACACGAGGCCGCGGTTGTGCTCAACCGCGCTGGCGCGCCGCGTGCCGAACAGCATCGCGAACACCGCCATCGCCAGCGCCACGTACAGCGCGCTGTCCTGCCAGGCCGGCAGCGCATCGTTGCCGGGCGAACGCGTCAGCAGCGCGAAGCTCATCGCCACCGCCTTCAACTGCAACGCGATGTAGGGAATCAGGCCCAGCGCCGCGACCAGGGTGATGGTGGCCGCCAGCCAGCCGTCCTTGCCCAGCCGCGTGGCGATCAGGTCGGCCAGCGAGGTCGCGTTGGATTCGCGCGCCATGCGCACCAGCCGCACCAGCAGGAACGCACCGAACACATACAGCAGGATGGTGCCGACAAAGGTGGGCGGCAGCGGCCAGCCGTAACGCGCGGCCTGCGTCACTGTGCCGAAGAACGTCCACGAGGTGCAGTACACCGCGAGCGACAACGCGTAGATGTAGGGCCACTGTACCGCGAGCACGCGCGGATGGTGTTCGGCATACAGCGCCGAGCCGAACAGCACGCCCAGCCAGAGCAGCCCCGCCAGCACCACGATGCCGATGCTCAGCATGCTTCCTCGAATGGTCCTCTCCGCCCAGCCACGATCTTACCGCGCCGACGATCGGCACTGTCCCCTGCCCGTTTCCGTGGCCGATGCCTGCGCAGGGCCTCGTTCTTCCTCATGACGAAGCCGCTCGGAACGCTCCTTCCGAGGGGATTGCCGCCACGCGGCTCCGTCATCGCCGGGCCCAAGGGGGTGCCCACACGGAGTCGAAAAAGGAGATCGCCATGCACAACCCCATGTTCCTGCGCTTCGCCGCGCTGTCCCTCGTGCTGCTTGCCGCATCCGCGCCCGCCTGGGCAACGCGCACCAGTACAGCGCTCGGCATCTGCATATCGCGTGGCCCGGACTGCAGCATTGCCAACAAGGGCGACAACTACGAGATCTGCGTCAACAATACCGACGGCAAGCAGTGCGTCAGTTGCCCCAACCTGGCCCAGGACAAGCAGGAGTGCTCGGTCGCCAGGACCGACAAGGGAACCCCGGCTCCGACCACCGGTGTGGCGGGCCTGCTGGCTGAGGAGTACCCGGCGTCGCCGCGCAAGCCCGAACGCCCCGCCCGCAAACCCTGAGGCGCGCCCGCCTTCCGCGCACCCGCCCACGAACGACGACGCGGCGCTGCATGCACAGCGCCGCGTCGCCTGGGGCTACGCGTCAGAAGTCGTAGCGCGCGGTCAGGCTGTACTGGCGCGGCGGACCGTAGAAGCCGGTCAGCACGCCATAGGCGGCGATGTTGTAACCGGTGGTGCGGTACTCCTCGTCCGCCAGGTTGGTGCCCTGCAGCGACAGGCTCCACGCGTCGTCGAGCTTCCAGATCACGCCCGCGTTGACCAGGCCGTAGCCCTCCTGCCGGATCAGCGGGCTCAGGTCGGTGGTCGGCCACACTTCAGACTGGTACGAGTAGCCCACGCGCGCGGACAGGTTGCCGCCGTTGGCCAGGTCGGTGCGGTACTCCACGTTGAGCGCGCCGGAGAATTCCGGTGCATTGGTGAAGCGCTGGCTGTCGGCCACGTTTACGCCGCTGGTGATGAACTCGTCGTACTTCGCGTCCAGCCAGGCCAGGTTGCCGCTGATCAGCCAGTTGGCCGTCGGCAGGAACTGGTACTCCACTTCCACGCCGTTCACGGTGCCCTTGCCGGCATTGGTGAAGTCGCCGAAGAAGCTCTGCGAGCCGTTCGGCAGCGTGTACG
>NZ_JBGFFG010000564.1:0-1829 GCF_056175765.1 Pseudoxanthomonas sp. LjRoot204_2
ACCCGCCACTGCGCTTGTGCCGTTGCGGCGAAGACGAAGCCCGCGGCCAGCAGGGCATGGGCGACGTGTCGGACGCGAACACGGGATGTCGAGACGTTCATGATGATGTCCTTGGTTATCCGTCAATGCTGAAAGCTGGAGTGGGTGGTCCGCGCGGGTCGCGGGCCGGTGGAACGCTCTTCCCGAGGAGACGGGGGGGCGGAGGTGTCGCGACGACTGCGCGACCCCTTGCGCTCCTCCTGGAAACGCGGCAACCACTGCTCGGGGCGCAGGTCGGCCTTGTCGACGCCCAGTCGCAGTGCTTCTTCCTCGACGATGCGATGCATGATCTCGATGTTGTCGGTGCTGGCCGAGATGACCGCGAGGGCATCGTCCATGCCGCGCAGGTTGAGTTGGCACACGGTCGAGGCGTGGCCCTGCTTGACCAGGAAGCAGCGCGAGCGCTCGTCCAGGCTCTTGATGACCTTGAATTCCGCGTCGGTCAGCTTCAGCCCATCGATGTAGTCTTCGCGCGCTGCATTCGGATTGGGAAGCAGGATCAGCGTCGCCGTCTGTTCGATCAGCGCCGCCGATATGTCGCTGGCGAGCGCATCTTCCGGGCTCTGGGTGGCGAAGATGCCGAGGCCGTTCTGCTTTCGGATGGTCTTCTGCTTGTTCTTGGCGAAGTCCTTGAGCGCACCACCGCCGTCGAGGATCTTCCAGAACTCGTCCATCACGTAGATCAGCGGACGACCGTCGATCAGCTCTTCCAGCCGATGCAACAGATAGTTGATGACGGGGACGCGGATCTCGGCATTCTCGATGACATCGGTGTAGTCGAAGCCGATGATGCTGGCCCGGCTCAGGTCGATCGTGTCGACGGGGTTGTCGAACACCCAGCCGAGCGCGTTGCCTGACGTCCACTTGCGGAGGCGGGCATAGAGTCCGTCGTCCCCCATGTTGGGCAGGCTCTTCTGGAAGTTGGTCATCGACCTCAAGTGGAGCGGCATGTCCAGCATGGACTCGACCGCCCGGAAGATGTCCTCGTCCTCCCGTGCCGTGTAGTGGCTCTTGGCCGCCAAGACCTTGATCAGCCCCGCCAGGAACTGCACGTTGGCATCGGTACGTTCGCRCTGGAACGGGTTGAAGCCGGTAGGCTGCCCGTTCTCCAGCGCCAGGTAGTTGCCGCCGCAGGCGCGTACGAATATCTCCGCGCCCCGGTCCTTGTCGAAGAAGAAGATGGTCGGCACGGGATCGAACTTCTGCACCTGGCTGAGCAGGAAGTTGATCAACGCGGTCTTGCCGGTGCCCGACTTGCCGATGACCATGGTGTTGGCAATGGCTTTCTCACCCAGCGAATTCTCGGCGGGATGCGTGGCGTGGAAGTTGAAGTAGTAAGGCTGTCCGTTGGTGGTCTGCAGCACCGTCACGCTGTCGCCCCACGGATTGTTGTCGCGCTTGCCGGTGGCGAAATTGTGCAGCGGCGACAGTCCCAGGAAGTTCAGCGAACTGACGTTCGCCAGCCGCGTACGGTAGCGCCAGTTGCCCGGCAGCTGGGAATAGAACGAAGAGCAGACGGCCAGGTCTTCCTTGGCGGACACGAAGCCGGCGTTGGACAGCTCCGCCCGCGCCACGGCCACGTTCTGCGACAGACGCTGCTGGTCCTCCGCGTACAGGGTCATGATGAAGTGGTACTCGCCCAGCACGAAGTTGCCGGACGCGACCTGGTCCATGGCGCCGTCCAGCTCGATGATCTGGCTCACCGCCTTGTCGCCCGACGAGATCATCATGCCCTTGGTGCGGTCCAGCACCTTCAGTGCGTCCTGGCGCCCCATCGGACTGAATGAGTG
>NZ_JBGFFG010000565.1:0-1823 GCF_056175765.1 Pseudoxanthomonas sp. LjRoot204_2
CAGTGAACGGGATGTGTGGGCGCAAGATGTCCGCCATGGCTGCCCGGCGGCTTGCGTCCGTACCGCGCAGGATGGGGGCCAGGTCGATGGCGTCGTCGCGCAGGGTGTCGTACGTGCCCACCTTGCGCCCATCGCTTACCGACAGCTTCACGCCCATAACCTCGATGGACAGCGTGTCGGCCTCCGCATCGGCGTGCAGCTTGATCACGCGATAGTCCGGCAGATCCACCACGTTGGGCATCAGACTGCCCCATGGCCACACGGGGTTCTCTGCCTGGCCGTGTTCGCCCAGCACGTTGCGCTGGAAGCCCGGCGTATTCCGACCACCGAAGCGGCGGACCATTTCGGCGTCACGCTCGGCGGACCAGAACGGCGCAGGCTTCATCGTCTGCTGCCAGCGGAACAGGCGGTAACCCGATTTGCCGACCGGCAGGTCAGGTACGGCGGTCTGCGTGAGCCGGAAAAACTCGCTGGCGCGGTCGCCGTCCGGCACCGAATAGACGCGGGCCCGGCAGCCCGGTTTCAGCGCACGCCAGAACTCGCTGAAGATCACTTTGGACTTGACCTTGGCGCCTTCGTCGAACAGGCCGAAGGCGTTGACGTGCACGCCGCGGAACGCTTCGCCGTCATGACCGCCGGGGCGGTAGTACGTGCGCGCAATGCTCGGCTTGTCCGGTCGCACCGGATTGGGTGCGAGGAACCGGTGCATGGTGTGGGGCGTGCGCTTGGGCTTCAGCCAGAAGTGCTGGATAAGGGTTTTCTGGCCGGCGCCGTCAGCCACGCCGAACTGCTCTTCCAGCGCCAGGATGATTTCGTCCAGGTGCGTCTGCTGGGGCGCCGCGATCAGCGACCACGGGTTCGGAACGCGACCGCCCATCGCGGTGCAGCCCGCCCACGCCGTCAGCGCGATGATCTCGCGCGTCTTGCCGCACTCGGCGCCGTCCTGGTGGATCACGTCCTGCATCCATGCCCGCATGCTGGGGCGCTGGTAGTCCCAGAAGCGATACGGATCACCGCTGTCCGGTTCGAACAGGAACGTTTCCGCCCAGCGCAGCGGATCTTCGAACGTGAAGACCACCAGCGCTTCGTCGACGGTGATGCCGTAGTCGCCGCGTTCAAGCGCTCTCCATGCCCAGCCGCGTTCGGCCATCCATGCATCGAACTCGTCGGCGTCGTAGACGCCGCGGTCCAGCATCTGCGCCTGAAGGATGCCGACGTTGACGGGTTTGACCGCCATCAGCCACCACCTGGTGGCAGCGCCTTTGCGCCCTTCGCTGCCGCAGCGCGCTGGAAGATGCCGCCAAGCACGGTTTGCATGGCGTCGGTGGCCTCTTCCTGYACCTTGGCCTTGGCCTTCGCCTGCGGCGTGACCAGCAGTTCCGGCAGGCTGATGCCCAGCGTTTCCAGCGTCTTGATCATCATCGGGTAGCCCGGATTGGCGACGTACTTGCCGATGACCGGATCGCCCTTGGCGTCGTAGATCACCTTGCCTTCGTCGGTCACCATCGGGATGCCGATCACCAGACCCTGCGTGGAAACCGTCGACCRCAGTTCGTGCAGCATCTGCAGCGCGGCGGATACTTCCGCCGCCATCAGTCCGTGCATGCCTTCCATGCTCCCTGACTGCAGCGCGTCGATGATCGCGGTGAACGCCTGCACGTAAACCTGCTTGTCCAGACAGCTGCCGCCCGCCTTCGTCTGGCCTTCATCCACCAGCGAACACGGGTACTTCGGGCACGTCGTCTGGCACGGCTTGCCGGTGGCGCCCAGCAGCGACTGCAACCCACTGTCGAAGTGCGACACGTGGATGGCGCTGTTCAAAC
>NZ_JBGFFG010000566.1:0-1817 GCF_056175765.1 Pseudoxanthomonas sp. LjRoot204_2
GTTCTCCCGAGACCGCGGCCCTCACCGGCCGCGGTCTTCGCATTTCCGGCGCCCGCTGCCGACACGGATGCGTCCTCCGTCGCAGAACGCTGCCTGCGCCTGAACATTCGCCCTCGCCGGCCGATAACCCCTTTGGGACGCCACGGCGCCCCGCCCTCCCCTGTATCGCCCGTCGTCCGAGATCGCCATGACGTTCACTGCCCGCATTGCCGCCACCCTCTCTTCGCTGCCCCTGAAGCGCCGCTTCCTCATCCAGACCGCGGTCGTCGCGGCAGGCACCATCGCCCTGGCCGTCGTCGCCGCGCGCATGCAGTACCTGGACCTGACCGGCACGCGCCAGGCTGGCCTGAAAGCGCAGACCGAGATGGCACTGGGCGTGATCGAGGGTTACGCGCAACAGGCGAAGGACGGCAGGCTCGATGAAGCCGATGCGAAGGCCCGCGCGCTCGCGACCCTGGCGACCATGCAGGCCAACAAGGGCGTGGACTACTTCTTCGTCACCGACGAAGCGCCGACCATGCTGATGCACCCCACCCGCCCCGACCTGGTCGGCAAGCCGCTGGACGACGTGCTCAGCCCCGATGGCAAGCGCATCTTTCCCGAGTTCGTCCGCGTCGCGCGCGCCGGCGGCGGCCATGTCGACTACAGCTGGGCGAAGGCTGGCGAAGAGGATCCGGTGCCCAAGACATCGTATGCGGCGCTGTACCAGCCCTGGGGCTGGGTCATCGGCACCGGCGTCTACATCGACGACACGCAGGCGCAGGCATTGCAGTTCACCCTCATCATGACCGTCGCGGGCGGCGTGCTGGTGCTGTTGAGCATGGCGATCGGCTGGATCATCGGCCAGTCGGTGCTGGAACCGGTCGCACGCGCACTGGCTGCCATCAAGGGCGTGTCGCGCGGCGACCTGAGCGTGCGCACCGGCCACCATGGCCGCGACGAAATCGGGCAGATGCTGAAGTCCACCGACGCGATGGTGCACATGCTCGAACGCTTCTCGCACGAGACGCGCGACATGATCCGCCTGCACGCCGCCGAGGACATCCGCCACCGCATGCCGGAGGACTTTCCCGGCGTGTACGGCGAACTGGCTGCCGGCATCAACACCATGATGTTCGAACACCTGGATGCCTTCCGCGATGCCATCGGCATCCTGGAGCGCTACRCCAACGGCGACCTGAGCCAAGATGCGCGCCGCCTGCCGGGCACCCGCGCCTTCCTGCACGAGGCGATGGACGCCGCCAAGCAGAGCCTGCTGGCCATCAACGGGGAGATCAAGCGACTGGCGCAGGCAGCCTCGGCCGGCGACTTCACCGCCCGCGGCGACCAGGCCGGCTTCCGCCACGACTTCCTGCAGATGGTGCAGGGCCTCAACACCATGATGGCGACGAGCGACCGCAACCTGGCCCAGCTGTCGTCGCTGCTGCGTGCCATCGCCGAAGGCGACCTGAGCGCGCGCATGGAAGGCGACTTCCACGGTGTGTTCGCCACCATGCGCGACGACGCCAACGCCACCGTGACGCAGCTGACCGAGATCGTCGGCGGCATCCAGATGGCGGCCATGAGCATCAATACCGCTGCTGGTGAAATCGCCGCCGGCAACAACGACCTCTCGCGCCGTACCGAACAGCAGGCCGCCAACCTGGAAGAAACCGCCGCGTCCATGGAGGAGCTGACCTCCACCGTGCGCCAGAACGCCGAGTCGGCCCGCCAGGCCAACCAGCTGGCCATCGGTGCCGCCTCGGTCGCCTCGCAGGGTGGCGAGGTCGTGGGCAAGGTCGTCACCACCATGACCGACATCGAACAGTCCTCCAAGA
>NZ_JBGFFG010000567.1:0-1811 GCF_056175765.1 Pseudoxanthomonas sp. LjRoot204_2
CAGCGCCTTCATCTCCGAGGCCACGCACAGGCGGCCTTCGCGATCATGGCCCCAGTACAGCGGGCAGACGCCGATCGGATCGCGTGCGATCAACGCACGTCCCGTCGCACGGTCCCACAGTGCGAACGCGAAGATACCGTTGAGGCGGTTGAGGAAGGAGGCCGGCGCATCTTCGCGATACAGCGCGTTGATGACCTCGCAGTCCGAACCGGTCTGGAAGGCGTAGTCCTGCGCCAGTTCGCCCTTCAACTCCCGGTGGTTGTAGATCTCGCCGTTGACCGCCAGCACGAGTGCGCCATCGGCCGAGCGCAGCGGTTGCGATCCGCCGGCCGGATCGACGATGGCCAGGCGCTCATGCACCAGGATGGCGCCGTCGTCGTGATACACGCCACTCCAGTCGGGGCCTCGATGGCGCTGCTTCTGCGATAGCTCAAGCGACTGCCTTCGCAGGGCCTGGACGTCGTCGCCGGGCTGCAGCCCGAAGATGCCGAAGATGGAACACATGGATGGAAGCTCCTGGGTGGGGTTCGAAATCGGGGGCCGGAAATGAAAAAACCCGCATCTCGCGATACGGGTTTCTGGAATCCGGCAGGTCTTTCGTTGCCTAGTCGCAGAGCCGCATCGCCCGCACCCCGTTGTTCGGGCGCAGGTTGTTGCGGTTGTAATTGATGGCGGCGCGACAGGGCATGGGGCGACCGTAACCGCTTCACCCGGACCTTGGCAAGTCCCGAAAAAGTTGCGCGTGCAACCACCCACTTCCTGCAGGAGCGCTCTGGGGCGCGACGCTTTCAGGAACCTGCGGAACAGGCAGTGCGCCCGAGGGCGCTCCTACGAATCCGCGCGAACCGGCAGCATCAGCCGCTCGAGCAGCTTCTGGTACAGGCCAGGCAGTGCCTCGAGATCCGTCACGCGGATGTKCTCGTCGAYCTTGTGGATGCTGGCGTTGACCGGTCCCACCTCGATGCACTCGGCGCCCAGCGGCGCGATGAAGCGGGCGTCCGACGTGCCGCCTGCGGTGCTTTCCTCCGGCGGCGCGCCGACGAACTCGCCCAGCACTGCGCGCGCGGTCGCACGCAGATGGCCTTCCGGCGTATAGAAGGGTTCGCCGCCGCGCAGCCACTGGATGCTGTAATCCACGCCATGGCGGCGGAGGATGCCCTCGATCTCCCGTTCCAGCCCTTCCGCTGTCCAGCTGGGATTGAAGCGCAGGTTGAACACCACCTGCAGCTCGCCCGGGATGACGTTGCTGGCACCGGTACCGGCGTTGATGTTGGAAATCTGCAGGCTGGTCGGCGGAAAGGTTTCGTAGCCTTCGTCCCACTGGCGCGCGGCCAGCTCGTCCAGTGCAGGCAGGGCCTTGTGGATGGGGTTGAGCGCCTTGTGCGGATACGCCACGTGGCCCTGCACGCCGTGCACGTTCAAGGTACCGGTCAGCGTGCCGCGACGACCCACGCGCAGCAGGTCACCCAGCGTTTCCTTCGAAGACGGCTCGCCGGTGATGCACCAGTCGATGCGCTGCCCGCGTTCGCGGAACAGCTCGGCGACTTTCTTCACCCCATCGTGCGCGGGCCCCTCCTCGTCCGACGTGACCAGCAGGGCGACCGTGCCCGGATGGTCGGGATGCGCATCGACGAAACGTTCCAGCGCGATCGTGCATGCGGCCACGCTGCATTTCATGTCGGCGGTGCCGCGCCCGTAGAGCACGCCCTCGCGCACGGTCGGCACGAAGGGATCACTGGTCCAGGCAGACAGCGGACCCGGCGGCACCACGTCGGTATGTCCGAGCAGCACCAGCACCGGTGGGCCGGTTC
>NZ_JBGFFG010000568.1:0-1803 GCF_056175765.1 Pseudoxanthomonas sp. LjRoot204_2
GAACATGGTGGCGGAGAACCCGCTGGGCACGGATGTGGGCATGCGCATGGGTGGGCAAGGCGAGGAGCTGGGCGAGTCGATCAAGTCGCTGCTGTTCGCGTTCGGTCTGGCGATCTTCCTGGTCTACCTGGTCATGGCGTCGCAGTTCGAATCGCTGCTGCATCCGTTCGTCATCCTGTTCACCATCCCGCTCGCACTCGTCGGCGCGGTGGCAGCCCTGCTGCTGTCCCGTTCGCCGGTGTCGGTGGTGGTCTTCATCGGCCTGATCCTGCTGGTCGGCCTGGTTGTGAAGAACGCCATCATCCTGATCGACAAGGTCAACCAGCTGCGCGAAGAGGGCGTGGCCAAGCGTGTCGCGTTGGTGGAGGGTGCGCGCTCGCGCCTCCGCCCGATCATGATGACCACCCTGTGCGCGGTGTTCGGCTTCCTGCCGCTGGCGCTCGCCTTCGGCCAGGGTGCCGAGGTGCGCTCGCCGATGGCGATCACGGTGATCGGTGGCCTGCTGGTGTCCACGCTGCTGACGCTGCTGGTGATCCCGGTGGTGTACGACCTGCTGGACCGCAAGCCGGATGAGTTCTACGCCGAACGCGGTCGTCGCGCTCGACTGGTCGCTGCCCAGGCCGAACAGATGATCGCGCACGAAGACGATCCGCTGGGCGGCGTCAAGGGTTGATCCGGATGAACATCACCGAGCTGTCCATCCGCCGTCCCGTCACCACCATCATGCTGTTCGTGTCGATGGTGGTGATCGGCCTTATCGCCTCGTTCCGTTTGCCGCTGGAGGCCGAACCGGAAGCCACCATTCCGTTCTTCTTCGTTTCGTTGCCATATCCCGGATCGACCCCGGAAGAGGTCGAGCGCAATCTGCTGYGCCCCGTGGAGGAAGCCATTGCCACGATGCCGGGCATCAAGACGATGAACTCACGCGCCAATGCTGAAGGCGGCCAGATCCAGGTCGAATTCAGTGATTGGGATAGGGACATCGCGATGGCCGCCTCCGAGGCGCGCGAACGCATCGATGCGGTGCGGGACGAGTTGCCGGATGATTTCCGCCGCTATTACGTGCAGCGCTGGAGCACCAGCGACCAGGAGGCGATCAGCCTTCGCCTCAGTAGCCAGGAAGACCTGACGGCCCGCGCCGACATGCTGGAGCGCAGCATCAAGCAGCATCTGGAGCGGTTGCCGGGCGTGGCGCGCGTCGAGGTCGAGGGCGTGGCAAGGCAGGAAGTGCTGGTCGCGCTGGACAAGGACCGCATCAGTGCTCACGGGGTCGCGCTCAACGAGCTGGTCAGCAAGTTGCAAGCGGCCAACTTCTCCGTTTCCGCCGGTCAGATCACCGAAGATGGCCGCCGCCTGCGCGTGCAGCCGCGCGGCGAACTGCTYGAACTGCAGGCGTTGCGTGACCTGCCTATCGATGGCCGCGGAACGCGCCTGTCCGATATCGCCGATGTCAGCCTGCAACCTCAGCGCATGAGCTACGTGCGCAAGATGGAAGGCAAGCCCAGCGTGGGTGTGGACATCTACAAGGAACGTTCGGCGAACCTCGTGGACCTGTCGAGGACGGTGGGCAAGGAGGTGGAGGCGCTGCGTCAGGACCCGGCGATGCACGGGGTCGACATCGAGGTCGCCTGGGATTCCGGCAAGGCGGTGACCAGTTCGCTGCTGGCGCTGGCGGAAGCGGGGGCGATCTGCCTGGTACTGTCGGTGATCGTGCTGTACGCCTTCCTGCGCCACTGGCCGTCGACGCTGATGGTGTCCATGGCCATCCCGATCTGCTTCATCATGACCCTGGGCTTCATGTAC
>NZ_JBGFFG010000569.1:0-1803 GCF_056175765.1 Pseudoxanthomonas sp. LjRoot204_2
CCTTGAAGCGGTCCAGGTCCAGCTGCACCAGCGCCAGCCGGCGGTTGCGCGTGCGCGCGTGCTCCAGCTGCGCGTTGAAGGCGTTGCGGTTGAGCAGCCCGGTGATCGGATCGTTGTGGGCCAGGTGGTGCAACTGCGCCTCGGCCCGGCGCACGCGCTCGCGCATGCCGCGCATCAGCGGCAGCGCCAGCGCGTAGGCCACTGCCGAGGCGATGCAGAACGCGATGGCCAGGCTGCCCAGCCGTCCGTGCGCGCGCTTCATGCTGATCTGCAGGCGCACGGTGCCGACCGGCTGTTCGCGGAACAGCACCGGCGCGCTCACCCGCGCGCAGTCGTAGCCGCAGGGGCGGGCCGCGGCGTCCACGCCGTCGGGATAGCGGGCGATCACTTCGCCATCGCGGGCCACGATGTCGGCCTGGCGCACCGCCGGCACGGACACCAGCGGCGCGAGCGTCTCGCGCGCACCGGCGCTGTCGCGGAACATCACCGCCGCCGCACTGCCCGAGGCCACCACCCGTGCCTGGGCTTCGGCGTCGGCCAGGAACTCGCGTCGGATGTCGATCCACTGGATGAGCATCAGCACGCAGCCCGCCACCAGCAGCACCACCGTCGCGACGATGGCGCTGGTGCGCACGCTGGCCGAGGTGCGGAAGCCGGGCGTGCTCACAGCACCCGCCGGGCCAGGCGCAGCAGCTGGCTGCTCAGGGTGATGCCGTTGGCGCGCGCACGCGTGGCATCCACGTCGAAGCGGATCTTGTTGCCTTCGCGCACCAGCGCGACCGTGCTGACGCCGTTGGGCAGCGCACAGGCGTCGCAGATCACCAGCGCGGTCAGCGCCGCGGCCACGGGCGTGTCCGCCGCGTGCACCAGCACGTCGCAGTCGGCCGCGGGGGCGCTGGCGACGCGGGCGACGGTGACGCGGCGGCCGGCCAGGTCGCGGCCGGCCAGCGTGGCGATCGCGGCCGCCAGCGCCGCATCGGTCTGGGTGCAGATGGTCAGCGTGGACGCTTGCACGTGCGCCGACTGGGCGAATGCGGCGATGTTGTAGACGAACGCGGCCTTCAGCGCGTGTTCGTCCACCTGCGCATGGCCGCTGCCGGCGAACGCCAGCCCCAGCAGCGCGGCCATCCCCTGCCCGGCGCGCCGCACGCTCACCAGCGCCACCGCGCTTCGAGCCAGTACTCGCGGCCGCGCCGCGGCACGGTGTCCTGCAGGAACTCCGGGCCGACCGGATCGGCATAGCGTTCGTCCAGCAGATTGCGCACGCCCAGCGACCACGCCAGCGGCCGCGAGGCCACGTCCCACACCAGGTGCGCGTTGACGGTGGTGTAGGCCGGCACGCGGCCCTCGCGCGACACGCGCTGGCCCATGTGGTGCGCGCTCATCGCCAGGTCCCAGCCGGCGGCCAGCGGCACGGACGCCTGCACGCGGGCGATGCCATGCGGCGCGTTGAGGGCCCGCGCGGTATCCGATTCGGTGACGTCGCTGTAGGCATAGCTCGCACGCAGGCGCACGCCGCCGTCGCCCTGGTAGGCGTAGGCCAGCTCGGCACCGCGCGAGGTGGCACGGCCGGCGTTGGCGAGCGTCAGCGTGCCGTCGCCGGTGGCGGCCAGGGTGATCAGGTCGCTCAGGCGGTAGTGGTATACGCTGAGTTCGGCCCGGCTGTGCGCACCCACGCTGCGGCTGTAGAACAGCTCGGCGGTCTGCACGTGCTCGGCGTTCAGCGACGGATTCGCGAGCTGCGCGCTTTCGTCCGAATCCACCTGGTAGTAGCGCTCGTACGCATTCGGCGAGCGGTAGGCC
>NZ_JBGFFG010000570.1:0-1792 GCF_056175765.1 Pseudoxanthomonas sp. LjRoot204_2
GCCGAGAAGCGCGTGCGCAAGACCCGCGCCCCAAAGACCCCGACCGCCGACGCCGCCGCAGCGCCGGCCGAGCGCGCGCCCGAGATGGCGCCGCCGCTCCCGCTGCCGCCGGTCGCGGCCGAACGCGCACCCGCTCCCGCGGCGCCCCCTGCTCCCTCACCGTCCCAGGACGGAGGCGGCCCGGGCGATGCCCCGCCGCAGGCGCAGGGTGGCGGCCAGCACGATGGCGGCGAGCAGCGCGACGGCAACCGCTTCAACAACAACCGCCGCGACCGCTTCCGCAACCGCCGCGAGCGGAATCGCGACCGCCAGGGCCACGACGGCATGCCGCAGGACGGCAATGGCGGGGGGCAGGAGCAGTTCGTGCCGCGTGCGATGCCGAACGTGCCGGAAGGCTTCCCCCAGTATTCGCTGGGCGACCTCAAGCGCATGCCCGCGCCCAAGCTGCTGGACATCGCCGAGCAACTGAACATCCAGGAAGGCGTCGCCCGCGCCCGCAAGCAGGACGTCATCTTCGCCCTGCTGAAGGTGCTGACCCGCCACGGTGAAGGCGTCGCCGCCGACGGCGTGCTGGAAATCCTGCCGGACGGCTTCGGCTTCCTGCGCGCGGCCGAGGCCAGCTACCTGGCCGGCCCGGACGACGTCTACATCAGCCCCAGCCAGATCCGCCGCTTCAACCTGCGCACCGGCGACCACCTGGCCGGCCGCATCCGCTGGCCGAAGGACGGTGAGCGCTACTTCGCGCTGTCGACCATCGACACGATCAACGGCGAACCGCTGGAAGCGTCGAAGAACAAGGTGCTGTTCGAGAACCTGACCCCGCTGTTTCCGCGCCGCCGCTTCACGCTGGAGCGCGGCAACGGTTCGTCGGAAGACATCGCCGGCCGCATCCTCGACCTGATGGCGCCGCAGGGCAAGGGCCAGCGCGCGCTGATCGTGTCGCCGCCCAAGGCCGGCAAGACGATCATGATGCAGCAGATCGCCACCGCCATCACGACCAACCACCCCGACGTGCACCTGATCGTGCTGCTGGTGGACGAGCGTCCGGAAGAAGTGACCGAAATGCAGCGCACCGTGCGCGGCGAAGTGGTGTCTTCGACCTTCGACGAACCGGCCGCCCGCCACGTGCASGTSGCCGAGATGGTGATCGAGCGCGCCAAGCGCCTGGTCGAGCWCAAGAAGGACGTGGTGATCMTGCTSGACTCGATCACCCGCCTSGCCCGCGCCTACAACAACGTCGTGCCCAGCTCCGGCAAGGTGCTGACCGGCGGCGTGGACGCCAACGCCCTGCACCGCCCSAAGCGCTTCYTSGGCGCCGCGCGCAACGTSGARGAAGGCGGCTCGCTGACCATCATCGSCACCGCGCTGGTCGAGACGGGCAGCAAGATGGACGAGGTGATCTACGAAGAGTTCAAGGGCACCGGCAACAGCGAAGTGCACCTGAACCGCCGCATCACCGAGAAGCGCGTCTATCCGGCCATCGACATCAACCGCTCCGGCACGCGCCGCGAGGACCTGCTGATCGAACCGGAACTGCYGCAGAAGATCTGGATCCTGCGCAAGCTGCTGCATCCGATGGACGAGATCGCCGCGATGGAATTCCTGCTGGACAAGATGAAGAACACCAAGTCCAACGACGAGTTCTTCAGCTCGATGAAGCGCTGATCCGGCGCGTCGTCCAAGAAAAAGCCCCGCGATGCGGGGCTTTTTCGTTGGGCGAGGCTTGCGTCCTGCAGACCTGTCTCTTCCATCGCGGCCTGCTGCAGGCCGCACGGTGGATCAGGATGCCGAT
>NZ_JBGFFG010000571.1:0-1783 GCF_056175765.1 Pseudoxanthomonas sp. LjRoot204_2
GTTGCGTGTTCAAGCGTTCTGCTGGACGACATCCATCAACCTTGGGAGGGGTCATGCTGGAACAACACGGTTTGACGCTGGCGCTGATCTGCGCCGGCGTGGCGATCATCTACGGCGTGGTGGCAGCGCGCTGGATCCTGAAACAGCCTGCGGGCAACGCCCGCATGCAGGAAATCGCGGCGGCCGTGCAGGAAGGCGCCAGCGCCTACCTCAACCGCCAGTACACCACCATCGGCATCGCCGGCATCGTGCTGCTCGSRCTGATCGGCTTCTTCGTGTCGTGGGCCAGCGCCATCGGCTTCCTGATCGGCGCGGTGCTGTCCGGCGCCGCCGGCTACATCGGCATGAATGTCTCGGTCCGCGCCAACGTGCGCACGGCAGAGGCCGCCACCAAGGGCATGAGCGCGGCGATGGACGTGGCCTTCAAGGGCGGCGCCATCACCGGCATGCTGGTCGTCGGCCTGGGCCTGCTGGGCGTGGCCGGCTACTACGCCGTGCTTCATCTGCATCTCGGCTACGGCACCGCCGACGCGCTGCACGCGCTGGTCGGCCTGGCGTTCGGCTCATCGCTGATCTCGATCTTCGCGCGCCTTGGCGGCGGCATCTTCACCAAGGGTGCCGACGTCGGCGCGGACCTGGTGGGCAAGGTGGAAGCCGGCATTCCCGAAGACGACCCGCGCAACCCGGCGGTGATCGCCGACAATGTGGGCGACAACGTCGGCGACTGCGCCGGCATGGCGGCCGATCTGTTCGAAACCTATGCGGTCACCATCATCGCGACGATGCTGCTCGGCAGCCTGATGATGGCGCAGGCGGGCGAACACGCGGTGCTCTACCCGCTGGTGCTCGGCGGCGTATCGATTATCGCCTCGATCATCGGCGCGATGTTCGTGAAAGTGAAGGCGGGCGGCTCGATCATGGGCGCGCTCTACAAGGGCGTGATCGTGTCGGGCGTGCTGGCCGCCATCGCGTTCTATCCGATCACCACGCAGCTGATGGCGGATTCGTCCTACGGGGCGATGAACCTCTACTTCTGCGCGCTGGTCGGCCTGGTGCTGACCGGGGTGATCGTGTGGATCACCGAGTACTACACCGGCACCCAGTACGCGCCGGTGAAACACGTCGCCGCAGCATCCACGACGGGGCACGGCACCAACATCATCGCGGGCCTCGGCGTGTCGATGCGCTCGACCGCGTGGCCGGTGGTGGCGGTGTGCATCGCGATCCTCGGCGCCTACGCGCTGGGCGGCCTGTACGGCATCGCCATCGCGGCGACCGCGATGCTGTCGATGGCCGGCATGATCGTCGCGCTGGACGCGTACGGCCCGATCACCGACAACGCCGGCGGCATCGCGGAAATGGCGGAACTGCCGCCGGAGATCCGCAACATCACCGATCCGCTGGACGCCGTGGGCAACACCACCAAGGCGGTGACCAAGGGCTATGCGATCGGATCCGCCGCGCTGGCGGCGCTGGTGCTGTTCGCCGACTACACGCACAACCTGCAGACCGCACATCCGGGGACGGTGTTCACCTTCGACCTGTCCAACCATCTGGTGATCGTCGGCCTGCTGATCGGCGGCCTGATTCCCTACCTGTTCGGCGCAATGGCGATGGAAGCCGTGGGCCGCGCGGCAGGCAGCGTGGTGGAGGAAGTGCGGCGCCAGTTCCGCGAGATCCCCGGGATCATGGCCGGCACCGCCAAGCCGGACTACAGCAAGGCCGTCGACATGCTGACCAAGTCGGCAATCAAGGAAATGGTGGTTCCTTCGCTGCTTCCCGT
>NZ_JBGFFG010000572.1:0-1774 GCF_056175765.1 Pseudoxanthomonas sp. LjRoot204_2
CCAGAACACCGCATCGACCAGTGCCTACTTCGCGCCATCGGTCGCCTTGCTGGATGCGGGGCAGCGGATGGAGATCCTGCTCTCGCCGATGGACCGGCCCTCGGCCGACTCGGTCGGTTATGTGTTCGCCCGCTCCGAGCTCAACATCGCGGCCTGGGTGCACAAGCGCCTGGTCGATGCCGGCGTGGTCAGCAACCTGGACTGGGACGATGTGCGACGCATGCCGCCGGCATTCCGCCGCGACTTCCGCGTGATCCACGAGACGCAGGATTTCCCGCGCGCGCTCGAGATGGTGCGTGGCGACCTGGACCCCCGGGTGGAGGCGCGACTGCGCGAGGTGCTGCTGGAGGCGGCCAGCGATCCCGCTGCGCGCGACGCGCTGAACGTCTTCTTCCGCACCACCCGCTTCCTGCCGGTCGATCCTGCATCGCAGCAGGCGCTCGACGACCTGCGCCGTGGCGTGACCCGCGTCCGGGAGCAGGTCGAATGAAGCCATTGAAATTCGGCCTGCAGGCGCGCTTCCTCGCCGCGATGGCCCTGATGCTGGTGGTGGTGATCGCGCTGCTCGGTACGCTGCTGCACCGCCAGAAGGTGATGCAGCAGGAAGTCGCGGACCTCGGCCGCGAAGCGATGCACGGCATGGTCGAAGACAGCCTGCGCCGCCACGGCGAGGCCACCGTCGACCAGTTGGGCGATGCGCTGGCCAATCCGCTGTACTACTTCGACCTGGACACCATCGGCAGCATCGTCCGTTCCGCCCAGAAGGAGCCTGACGTCAGCTACGTGCTGGTCTACGACAACCAGGGCCGGATCATCCACGACGGTACCGCCGACATCGCGGTGTACGGGCAGACCATGACCGATCCGCTGGCCTACGAAGCGGTGAATGCGCGCAGCATGCACACGCAGTGGTCGGCGCAGATCGTGGACGTGTCCGAACCGATCATGATCGGCAGCGAGCGCATCGGCGGCGTGCGCGTGGGCTATTCGGTGGCCTCYGTGCGTGCGTACGAAGAAAAGGCGATCACTGCCGCGCGCGAGCGCCTCAACGAACTCGGCGCGCGCCACCTGGGCTGGATCGCGTTGTTGCTCGCCGCGCTGGTGGCGGTGTGCGTGACCATCATGGTGTACGCGCAGCGCACGCTGGTCAGGCCGATTCGCGAGCTGGCGCGCGCGGCGCACGACATCGAAGTAGGCAACTACAACGGCGAGCGCATGGCCAGCGAACGCCAGGACGAAGTGGGCGAGCTCGTCCGTGCGTTCGGCACGATGAGCGACAGCATCGCGCGGCACGACCGCGACGTGCGACGCATGGCCTACACCGATTCGCTGACCGGTCTGACCAACCGGCTGGCGTTCCGTGAAAGCCTGGACCATCGCTTGATGATGTTGCGCGGCGCCGGCCGCCAGCTGGCGCTGCTGTTCGCCGACATCGACGACTTCAAGCGCGTCAACGACACGCTGGGCCACGAGGCCGGCGACGAGGTCCTGCAGCAGTTCGCGCACCGCATCCGCGACGCGGTCGAACTGATGGGCGGCGACGATGCGCTGCTCGCGCGCTTCGGTGGCGACGAATTCGTGATCCTGATCCAGGACGGCGACGTGCGCGGCAGCGCGACCCGCCTGGCGGAGAAACTGGTCGCGGAGCTGGGTCGCCCGATCGTCGTGCAGGAACGCCAGGTATTCCTGGGCACCTCGATCGGCATCACGCTGTTCCCGGAGGATGCCTCCGGCGCCACCGCGCTGATGAAGAACGGTGACATCGCGATGTACC
>NZ_JBGFFG010000573.1:0-1765 GCF_056175765.1 Pseudoxanthomonas sp. LjRoot204_2
GCGCTTGGCCCGCGGGTTTACGCAGCGGCTGGCTCAAGTCGCCGCCCTTGGCGACGAACCAGCCGTCCTCCGTCCACTCGATCGGATCGAGCAGTGCCTGCCTGCCCAGCGTCCAGAAGTCGTGTTCGTAACCGTGGTAGATCATCCACCACTGGCCTGCGGCATCCTCGACCAGCGTCGCATGGCCGCGCGACCACCAGTACTGGTCGCGCGAGGTCGTGCGCACCACGGGGTTGTTGGGTGCGTTCACCCACGGACCATGGATCGAACGCGAACGCGCGACGATCACCATGTGGCCGGTGGGCGGGCCGGCCGTTCCGCCGACCGCCGTGACCATGTAGTACCAGCCGTTGCGGAAGGTGATCTTCGGGCCTTCCTGCGCATAGCCTTCGACATCCCAGGATTCGGGATACCGCCAACCGTCGTAGACATGCTTCACCGCGCCGACGGTGCTCAGACCGTCGTCGGCCAACTGCACATAGTCGCCGCCGCTGAGGAACAGGTAGCGCTTGCCGTCTTCGCCCACCGCGTGGCCGGGGTCGATATGCCCGGGCAGGCCGATGTCGATCGGTTCGCTCCACGGCCCGCGGATGTCGTCGGCCCACACGACGAAGTTGCTGCGCCGGGGCGATTCCGTTCCGCCCACGCGCGCGGGAAAGTAGATGTAGTAGCGGCCCTGGTGCTTGACCAGGTCCGGCGCCCAGATCGAGCCGACGTTCTTCGTGATCGCATGGCCGATCGGCTGCCAGTTGATCAGGTCGCGCGAATGCCACACCGGCAAACCCGGATACGCCGTGAACGACGACAGCGTGAGGTAGTAGTCGTCGCCATCCTTGAGCACCGACGGATCGGGTCGATCGCCCGCCAGCACCGGATTGAGGAACGTGCCATCGCCGAGGTCGGCCTGGCGCTGATGCTCGATACCGCGCTTCCAGGCGGGAGGTGTGGTGTCCGCGGCCATTGCCTCGAAGGCGAAACAAAAGGACAGCGCGACGGCGATGAGCCTGATCAACGGCATGCGGAGCTTCCTCAGGGCGTCGCCGGGTGCGACGCCTTCCATTGCGGGTATTCCTTCGACAGCAGCCGCTTCGGCCAGCTGCCGTACCACTCGTAACCGGTGCGACGCTCGCGTGGGATGTCCTCGTAGCGCGCGACGCGTTGGCTGTCACGTGTCGCGAGGACGGCGCTGTTGTCCTTCACGTCGTAGAAGCGCGCCCACAGGCCGGAAGCCGTCGGATCGGCCACCAGCCGGCGGTCCTTCGTACTGCTGTGGTACTGGAACTGCTCGGCGGGCGCCTCGAATGTCTCGATGCGCAACCCCGTGATTTCCACCCGGCGCAGCCACGCGACCGCGCCGTCGACCGCCTTCACCACGTCGGGCGACGGGTCGGGAATCGACATCAGGTAGCGCACCACGCCGACGGTTTCCTGCCCGGTGATCGAAGGCAGTTCGAACTTGCGTCCCTGCGCGGGCGCCAGCGTCTGCGCGTCGTACTGGCCCGCCCAGCCCGCAAGCGCGTCGCCCTGCCTGATCTGCAGCCGGAGCAGGCAGGCGTCGCCCGCGTCGACGGCGGACTGGACGCGGGCGCGCAGCGCGGCATCGACGAAGGCGTAGCGGCGCGTGTCCGACACCACCTTGCGTAGCGTGCCGAGCACACCGGCGGTGACGTCGTCGGCGATGGTGATGTGGGGGTGGTAGGACTGCGTGGCCGGCACCGTGTGCGGCCAGCCCCCGCACGAGGGGATCTGTTGCGCCAGGGTGAAC
>NZ_JBGFFG010000574.1:0-1759 GCF_056175765.1 Pseudoxanthomonas sp. LjRoot204_2
TTCGGCGGCTTCGTGGTCGGCGACTGGAACGGCCACGGCCAGGTGAAGGGCTGCACGAACACCGACTGCCCGGCCACGATCAACGCCGGCCTGGACATGGCGATGGCCTCCGACAGCTGGAAGGGCTTCTACGAGACCACGCTGGCGGCGGTGAAGGCCGGCACGATCAGCCAGGAGCGGCTGGACGATGCGGTGCGCCGCATCCTGCGGGTGAAGGTCCGCCTGGGCCTGTTCGAGGCGGGCAAGCCGTCGACGCGGGCCGTCGGTGGCCAGTTCGCCCTGCTCGGCGCCCCGGAGCACCGCGCCGTGGCGCGCCAGGCCGTGCGCGAATCGCTGGTGCTGCTGAAGAACGCCGGCGGCGTGCTGCCGCTGGCGCCGAAGCAGCGCATCCTCGTGGCCGGCGACGGCGCGAACGATGTCGGCAAGCAGGCCGGCGGCTGGACGCTCAACTGGCAGGGCACGGGCACCACGCGCAAGGATTTCCCGAACGCGGACTCGATCTTTGAGGGCATCGCGCAGCAGGCGAAGGCGGCGGGAGGCGAGGCGATCCTCGCCGTCGACGGCACGTACACGCAGAAGCCCGACGTGGCGGTGGTCGTGTTCGGCGAGAACCCGTACGCGGAGTTCCAGGGCGACCTGCAGACGCTGTTGTACAAGCCCGGCGATGACAGCGATCTGCAACTGATCAAGCGGCTGAAGGCCGAGGGCATCCCGGTGGTGGCGGTGTTCCTGAGCGGGCGTCCGCTGTGGATGAACCGCGAGATCAACGCGGCCGATGCGTTCGTGGCCGCCTGGCTGCCGGGGTCGGAAGGCGCGGGCATCGCCGACGTGCTGCTGCGCAAGGCCGATGGCAGCGTGCAGCACGACTTCAAGGGCAAGCTGAGCTTCAGCTGGCCGCGCACGGCCACGCAATACGCCAACAATGTGGGACAGGAAGGCTACGACCCGCTGTTCGCGTTCGGCTTCGGCCTGACCTACGCCGACAAGGGCGACCTGGCCGCGTTGCCGGAAGACTCCGGCGTGAGCGGCGATGAAGGCGCGACGGGCGTGTTCTTCGCGCGCGGCGAGGCCGGGTCCGGCATGGCGTTGCGGCTCGAAGCCGCGGACGGGCAGGGCGTGACGGTCACCAAGGTGCCGGAGGCGCTCGACGGCGAGCTTTTGAAGGTCACCGGCGTGGATCACCAGGCGCAGGAGGACGCGCGCCGTCTGGCCTGGTCGGGCAAGGGCGAGGCGGTCGCGGCGTTGCAGTCGCACACGGCGCTGGACCTGCAGCGCGAGAGCAACGGCGACGTGATGCTGTTGACCACGTTGCGCGTGGATGCGGCGCCCAGCGGCGAGGCCTGGCTGTCGGTCGGCTGCGGCACCGGATGTACCGCGCGCGTGGCGCTGGCGCCGACGCTGGCGACGTTGCCGGTGGGCCAATGGACGCGCGTCGGTGTGCCGCTGAAATGCCTGGCCAAGGCCGGTGCCGATGTCGCCAAGCTGGATCGTCCGTGGTCCGTCGGTACCGCCGGGACGATGACGATCTCGGTATCGCGCGTGGCGCTTGGCGCGCTGAACGAGGCCGAGGCCAGCGTCGCATGCCCGGACGCATGACCCTCGCGCATCATCCCCSTGCGATGACGCTGCGTGCGGGCGTCATCGCGCCGGTGACCGTCGTTCATGCCTCGAGGAGGCACGCGGCATGACGATCTGCCGCGCGCTACCGCCGCTTCGGGGGCGCTGCCACCGAGTCACGGATGACCAGCCGATGCGGGAC
>NZ_JBGFFG010000575.1:0-1754 GCF_056175765.1 Pseudoxanthomonas sp. LjRoot204_2
GCTCACGCCCGCCCGGCAGGCCCAGTACGGCGGCATGATGCTGCGCGAGCTGCGCAACTACGGTTACCTGCTGGAAGACCCGCTGGTCACCGACTGGCTGCAGGGCGTGGGCGGGCGACTGGGTGCGGACAGCGATAACCCGCAGCAGTCCTACACGTTCTTCATGATGCGCGACCGGCAGATCAACGCCTTCGCCACGCTCGGCGGCTACATCGGCATGAACGCGGGCCTGGTGCTGACCGCCGACCGCGAAGACGAGGTGGCGGCGGTGCTCTCGCACGAGATCGCCCACGTCACCCAGCAGCATGTGCTGCGCGGCGTCGAGCGGGCCCAGCGCGACCAGGTCCCGATCCTGCTGGGCATGCTGGGCGCCATCGTGCTGGCGCAGGCGGCCGGCGGCAGTTCCAGCGGGGATGCGTCGCAGGCGGCCATCGCCTCGGCGATGGGCCTGATGCAACAGCGCCAGATCGACTACACGCGCTCCAACGAGTCGGAAGCCGACCGGGTCGRCATCCGCACGCTGTCGCGCGCCGGCTACGACATCGATGCGATGGCCGGCTTCTTCGCCAAACTGCAGCAGGCCACCCGGGTCGCTCGCGGGAGCGGTCGCGAATCGGTGCCGGATTATCTGCAGACCCACCCGGTCACCACGACCCGCATCAGCGAGGCCCGCCAGCGTGCGGACCAGTTGCGCGGCAACCAGGTGACGGCGGTGACCAGCGTGCCGGGCGGGGAGCGGGTGGAGCGCTTCGACCGCAACGCGGTGACCCTGGCGGAAACCCGCAGCGACAATCCGCTGCTGCCGATCCCGGTGACCCTGCCCTCACAGGCCTTCCGGCAGGGCGATACCGGCCAGTTCGACTGGGCCCGCGAACGCCTGCGCGCACTCAGCGCCAGTACGCCGTCTGCCGCGGTCCGCGAATACGAGACCCTGCGGCGCCAGGCCGGCAAGCCGCTGACCGGGCCGGAACGGTATGGGCTTGCCGTGGCCCATCTGCAGGGCGGCGATACCCGTCTGGCGCTGACGGAGCTCAAGCGGCTGGCCGATGAGCATGCCGACAACCTGTGGGTCGCGCTGGCGCTGGGTGAAGCGGAATCGCGCACCGGAGACCGTGCCTCGGCGAACCAGCGCTTCGACGCCCTGATGTTGCGGTATCCCCAGAACCGGCCCGTCGCGCTGACGTACGCCAAGGTGCTCAATGAACAGGGGGGCCGTGACGCCGGCCAGCGGGCGCAGGCCGTGCTCCGCCCCCTGATGGCGCGCGCGGGCGACGACCCGGTGTTCCAGCAGAATTTCGCCCGGGCCAACGAGTTGGCTGGCGATACCGCGCGCGCCGGCGAGGCGTATGCCGAAGCGGCCTACCTGAACGGTCGGCCCGAGCAGGCTCTGATCCAGCTCCRGAATCTCAAGAAGCAGAGCGACCTGGACTTCTACGCGCGCGCCCGTGTCGATGCCCGCATAGCCGCCATCACGCCGGAGGTGCTCGAGCTGCGCCGGCAGGGCGTGCGCGACCCGGACGTGGAACGACGCTGACCGGCCTGCGGGCGCCGCCATGACAGCCCCGCRGCATGTCATGTAAACGTCATAAAATTGTCGTCTACTGGCGTCGTCCCTCCCCGCACACGGATCCTGCGTGCAGAAGCACATCCTGATCGTCGACGACGAGCCCGCCATCCGCGACATGGTGGCCTTCGCCCTGCGCAAGGGCGACTACGAACCGATCCATGCCGGCGACGCCCGCGAAGCCCAGAAC
>NZ_JBGFFG010000576.1:0-1748 GCF_056175765.1 Pseudoxanthomonas sp. LjRoot204_2
TCCCAACACCAGTACAGCGTTTTGCGCTACCCCGTCAATCTGCGCGAACCCCAAAAATGCCAAGCTCAGCGCAGCGACTAACGGCGCAACAAAGAACGCAACTGCCGCGTAGCCAGACTCCCTCACAACAGTCGCCTGACTCATAGCGTCCATCCTGTGGCCCCAACGTAACCTATCTCGCAGAACTTGTAGCGTAAGCTGAATAGTGCGGATGTTTTGGACACGGTTGCTTCCTTAAATCAGCTTGCAGTGCTGGGTTGCAACCGCAGGATTGGGAAAACTGTGAAGTAGAAATATTCTTGCAAACTATGCAAGCTTCAGCCGAACAAACTATAGCCTGCTAACGCACAAACGCAGGAGTGACGGCGCTCCAGTTTGGGCTGGCAGCGGAACAAATGACTGGATTGGAGAGTTGCGCTCAACGTCGCCTTTGGGCCCAGAGCCGACGGTGACCATCATCTCCCAAGAGCCGTCACTGATTTGAATTCGCTTGATTGATGCCGAGAATCGTCCCTTCGCTCTACCGGCCCATGCCAATGACCACGCTATAGTTTGTTGTGCAGACGCTTGCCGGGAAATCCTGAAATTTATCTCACAGGTTGTTTGCGCCCTGCCTTGCGGTATGCCTCACACTCATAAGCTCGGAGCGACCTTTGTCCCTCACTTCAGCCCCACTTGAAGCCGTCTTCTTGAAGCTTCGTCCGGTCTGGTATCCCCAATTGGACGCTGCGGGCGAGGAAATTCCCCTAAGCGACGTGAACCAACGCAATGTCTCCTTGGAAACGCCGCTTATTGTTGCTGCCCAGCACTTGCTGCCGATGGACATTCAGGCACTGGTGGAGAACGGTGCCGAATTAGACGCAAGGAGCGGCTCCGAGCAGCATCACGCGGCGTTGCACGTCGCAAGGTTATTGCGCCGCTTTGACAATGCAGCGAAGCTAATTGAGTTGGGAGCAGACGTGACACTCAAGGATGGCATCGGCAAGACACCGTTGGAGTACGGAAACCACGTCAAACATGAAGATTCGGCGGTGTGAGACAAARCGTGCCGGTCTCTTTCACTCTGAGCGACCGCTTTACCAGAGCGTCTAGGGCCGCTCCTGGCCGAATCCTGTCCCACAAGATGAAGCGGAAGAGAGCCAACAACAGTGGTTTTCGAACCAAGGCCGAGCTGAGTTCTTCAGGCAACWCCATGCGCTGTTCCGTGACATTAACTTTCAGCGGACTCGTCCAATGAATGTGAGACAGCTCTACTTCCGATATTTCTTAGGGATTGGATGTGTCCGGCAGTCGAATGGACCGTCAGACCCATTTCCCCGGATGCGAGCCATAAAGAACTGTCGCTTCGAGGGAGYTGATTGAAGACTTTGCACAGTAGCAGCGTCGATAGAGCAATAGTGATAGTAGGTCGTGTTCAGTTTAATAAGCATGTAGCGCTCAGCCTTGTCATAGCAAATCCGAGCAACATCGCTTGATTCATTGATATCTRAGCAAGCAAAGGAGTCAAGTGAAACGTTGCCGTGATACTTGACCTGAACTGTTTCCGCAGTCGCAACTCCGCACAGCGAAGCCAGTAAACATAGAACCAAAATTTTCACTGTACCCTCCAGTTAAGCAAAGCTCGTAGGATGTCACAAAGCGGTCCGCCAGGGACTGCATGGTGTGGTTTTCGAACCAAAAAAAGTTCGAGAAAAAACGTCTCCTACGACACGACTTCGCCACCTACTGCGAGAGATTGCGGTTCACTG
>NZ_JBGFFG010000577.1:0-1747 GCF_056175765.1 Pseudoxanthomonas sp. LjRoot204_2
GGTCAGCATCAAACGTATGACCGAAGCGGCCATCCCATAGCTTCTCCGGCTTATGCAGGAGTCCATTTTGGGTAAACGTTCCTTCCACATAGCCAGCCGAGATGCGTCCAAGCTTTTGCCTTTCAATTTGATCATAGAGCTTCGCAACCACGCTCCAATGCTCTGGATCATCGTCGTGCATACTGTTGCCGGTACCATCCATCGCCGCGACGTACAGCCGCTCGTGCGGCCTGTCCTCCTTGAGCAAGACAGGAATACGAAGCTGCGACAGATTTTGATCGGCGTGAATGAAGCTCTCGCGACCGGCGTCCCCCGCAAGCTCCACATCGATACCGCCGTCGCGGCGTCCCGAGTTTTTCCCAGAATCCATGACGAGCACTCCTTGCTCAATAGGTCCGACTGAATACCTTGATCAGGTCATCGCGGAAATCACTGTGGGGACGATCAGGAAACTGCGGTTTCTTCAACGCGATCATGTCCCTCATATAGACGTTGATGGTGCGGTCGTTGACCTCCAGGATGATGCCCGGTGTTCCGCTGGTGGCGGGATCCAGGGCATCTTCACGTGATACACGATGCCGAATCAGTTCATCCCGGAAGATCTCGCCAATGTCGATCTCCGCTTCAAGTGGTGTCCCGTCCTTCGAGCGCCATGTGACGTGTGCGGGCGGCGGGAAGTTCGGGATCGGACCACGGCCCGCGCTCAACAGCTTGTCGAGGGGTCGCCCATACGATGCAACCGAAGGTGAGGGCTCGTCTTTCGAGCCGTGACGGAAGCCTCGATAGAGGATCACGCACGATTGCGTGTCGAAGCAGTGGCCACCGAAGTAGTGCGCCCTGAACTTCAACGGCCATTCGGCACCGACGTTGGTGTAGTGGCCTTCCGGCAGCGCGGAAGAGGGGCCGGCTGAACTCGATTGACCCATGCTAGCGTGGCATCCTGTCGTGGCGACGGAGATCATCGCGGTGGTGGCGATGCTCCGGATGAGGCGTCGTTCCATGGAAACGTTCCGTGTCGGTGGACGTGTCGAACGTAGCGCGATGCATGGGTGCATGCAACGCGTCGGCACGCGTATCCGCGTGTAGCATCGCTTTCATGCAGGCGAATGCAGCGTCATCCAGCCGATGATGAATGTGAACAACGCCCCGCAGCGCGCGCAACGATGACCGACGATGCCCGATTCACGTTGCTCGCGTCCTACAACACGTGGATGAACCAGCGCCTCTACGCTCCCACAGCGACGTTGCCGCACGACGCTCTCGCCGCGGATCGTGGCCCCTTCTCCGGTCGATCCTGGCACGCTCAACCACCTGGCAGTCAACGACACCCTCTGGCTGAAGCGCTTTGCCGCACGCTCGACGGTACGCCGATGCCGACGGAACGGGATGCGGTGCCCTCCGCCACCTGTCCGCGTTGCACGCAGGCGCGCCTGGCTCGATGCGGCGATCGTGGAATGGATCGCCACGCTGGCGACGCCTGCCCGCTCGTCGCGGCTGGTCTACCAGAACATGAAGGGCGAGACCTTCGCACGGCGCCTGGATGGCCTGCTGACGCACCTGTCCAACCACCAGACACACCATCGGGACTAGGTCACCACGCTGCTGTCGCAGGCGGGCGTGGAGGTCGGCGTGACCGATTTGGTGAGGCTGGCGCCGGACGAGGCGTGAGCGTCAGGAATCGCGCGAGGCCAGCAGTCCGGCCAGCTGTTCGCGCAGGGAAACGACCTCGTCCTCCAGTGCTGTAACG
>NZ_JBGFFG010000578.1:0-1743 GCF_056175765.1 Pseudoxanthomonas sp. LjRoot204_2
TTCCCAGGCCGAGCTCACGACGTCCCACCTGGTCGTCAAAGGCCAGGGAGATGAAGCCGGGGAAGGAAAGCGTCTCGTGGTTCATTGATACGCGCGTCGGGCTGGATCGTTCGTCGTTCATTCTACCCTACCTGCATTTACCATCAAGCAACAGCATGTAACAGCATTTGATGTGACGTAACAGCAGTTGATTGTAGGGAAATGCCCCACCGTATGGGATACCCAAGCGGTTAACACCGGCATTCAGGGTTCAACTTCCGGCTTTTCCGGCCGTTACTGGACCCACGAGATGCCTGGATGGCTGATCGCCCCCAATTTTGGGGGCAATTCACGCCACGAGCTAGTGTTATCTGCTGTGACATGCTGTTACATGCTGTTACATGCTGTTAGGCAAGGACCCTTCGCATCCTGCTCTCTCCGAGCCTCGCCCGCCAGGGGCACTCTACAGTCCCAAATTTTGGGGCATTACAGCGCATCACCAACAGCACATGCTGTTACATGCTGTTAGCTTGCGACGCGGCGTGCGGGAATTCGCCGGAACGACGGCGCCGGTGATCGCGGGCATGCCTCTGCCCCTCGCTCCAGATCCCACCCACTGGGGCGCTGCGCCGTTGGCTTAACACTAAATGCTGTTAGATGCTGTTGCATGCTGTTAGTGGCCTCCAGGTCCGCGGCGGCAACGGCTCCACGGAGGCCCTACGGCTGGACCAACAGCAAATGCTGTCACTTGCTGTGACTCGACAGCATTTGAWATGCAATGCTGTTACATGCTGTTAACCGCGCCAGTTGTCGCCAACGCGGATCGCTCACGATCACACCCGCAGCCAGCGGCGTGCCTGACCTGGCCAGAACCTCAACACGGCCCAACCACCAACAGCATCTACTGTTACATGCTGTTGCACCCAACGGTGGCCATCTGATCACCAGGCGCAGGCATACTACGAGGGAAGCGAAAGCAACTAACAGCATTCGATATTAAATGCTGTCACATGCTGTCACATGCTGTTAGTTGCTGTTGCTTGGAGCGGTCTGGCATGAAAAAGGGCGCCCGGATGAACTGACCCCCGGAAGTTGGAAATCCCGTAAGGGCAATTGCCTGGACAACGCCGCCATGGAGAGCTTCTTCGCAACCCTCAAGACCGAGCTGTTCCACTTGAAGCAGTTCACCAGCGTGGAGCAACTGCGCAAGGAGGTGGCTGAATACATTCACTACTACAACAACGACCGTATCATGCTGAAACTCAACGGCTTGAGCCCTGTGCAGTATCGGCTCCGCCCATTGGCGGCCTAAAGATCGGAGGTAACAATGTGGCCTAAAGATGTTCGGGCTGAACGTCGCATGCTCACGGGTGGCGGAGTGGCTTACACCCTGTATCACGCGACCGTTGGCGAACTGGGCCAGATCCTACTGCAGCCGCTCTCGACAGGGGGCTGTCAGATGACCTGCGAGGTCCTTAACCTGCCCGATGGCCTAAACGAAGAAAGGACGAAGCTGCTGAAGCCACTGGAAGAACAGCTGCTGTCGGCTTTGTCTCCGCCATTGTCGGCAAAACGTTCAAAATAAGAAAGCCGAGCCCAGCTAGTACCGGGCCCGGCCTAGGTGACGCAAGCGGTAAACCGAGCCGTCCAATATTTGGGGGTCAGTTCACGGAGGCGCCCTCTATCAACCGCACTCAAAAAACCTTTATATATAGGTCACGCTTGGGACTGCGATCGCGGGACGGCGTGGGGCAGGGTGAAGAC
>NZ_JBGFFG010000579.1:0-1726 GCF_056175765.1 Pseudoxanthomonas sp. LjRoot204_2
GCCGTGGTCGCCTCGGAAGTGCGCACCCTGGCCCAGCGCTCGGCCAATGCGGCCAAGGAGATCAAGGGCCTGATCGAGAACTCGGTGGAGAAGGTCTCCGACGGCTCGGCGCTGGTGAACCAGGCCGGTGCGACGATGGCCGACATCGTGGCCAGCGTGCAGCGCGTGACCGACATCATGGCCGAGATCTCGGCGGCCTCGCAGGAGCAGTCGGCCGGCATCGAGCAGGTCAACCAGACCATCACCCAGATGGATGAAGCCACCCAGCAGAACGCCGCACTGGTGGAGGAAGCCACGGCCGCCGCACGCTCGATGGAGGAGCAGGCGCAGGGACTGACCGAATCGGTGGCGGTGTTCAAGCTGCAGGCCACGGTCGATACGCCGGTGCGCAAGGCGATCAGCCCGGCCCCCAAGCCGGTCGCCGCCGCCAGGCCCGTCGCCAAGGCCCCGGCCCGCAAGCCCGCGGCGCGCAAGCCCGAACCCGCGCTCGCCGATGGCGACTGGCAGGAGTTCTGAGCCTCCGGACCCGCTTCGCATCCGCCCCGTGACCGTTTTCAAGTAATCCGGATCCCGGCCGATATGTCACCTGAAGGCACTCCTCCCTGGCCCCCATGACCGTCGCACTCACCGCCCACGACGACGCCAGCCCCGCGACGCCCGCACATTGCGAGGAGTCCGCATGCTGCGCCGCACGTTGAACGCGCTTGCGCCCGTGCGCGACGTGCAGGCACCGCCCGGCCCGGCGCACGACAGCCTGTGGCACGTGCTGGAGCAGTCGGTCGATGCGGCGTTCGTCATCGATGCGCGGCACCGCGTGGTGCTGTTCAACCCGGCGGCGGAAGCGCTGTGGCGATGCCGCCGCGAAGACGTGCACGGCGTGCCGTTCACCCGCCTGCTCGCGGAGGCGCCGGCAGGCGTCGCCGGCGAGACGACGCTCGCATCGCTGCTCGGGAGCCATCGCGATGCCGTGCTGGTGCGGGCCGACGGAAGCGAAAGCGCCTGCTCGGTCTCCATGTCGAAAGTGGTGATCGGCGACCAGGTCTTCCATACCGCCTTCGTCCGCGACACCAGCGACCAGCAGCGGCAACTGGCGCGCCTGCGGCAGCTGTCCATCGTCGTGGACAGCAGCGACAACGCCATCTTCATCAGTTCCGCCGACCGCGAGGTCGTCTACGTCAACAGCGGCTTCACGCGCATGCTGGGCTACCGCCTGGAGGAGCTGCGCGGCGTCCGACCTTCGGAACTGCTGTCGGGACCGCACACGGACGGTTCGCTGGACGAACGAATCAGCCGTGCGATCGACAACGGCGAGGGATTGCAGACCGAGGTCCTGCTGTACACCAAGGCGGGTCGCCCGCTGTGGCTGTCCACGGCGATCAACCCGGTACGCGACGAGGACGGCACGCTGCTGGGACTGGTGAGCGTGCTCAGCGACATCACCCAGACCAAGATGCATCAGGTACTGCACAACAAGGTGCTGGACGCGCTGGTGCACGAGTGGAACGTGGCCGACGTGATGACGCTGATCTGCCGGGAGGTGGAGCACATCGCGCCGGAGCTGACGGTGTCCATCATCACCGTCGACAACGAGGGGCTGATGCACGCCCTCGCCTCGCCCAGCCTGCCCGAAGCCTGGTCGCGCAAGATCAACGGCCTGCCGATCGGCCCGCGCGCCGGCGTCTGCGGGGTAGCCGCCTGGCGCGGCCGGGCGGTCCTGGTCAAGGAC
>NZ_JBGFFG010000580.1:0-1721 GCF_056175765.1 Pseudoxanthomonas sp. LjRoot204_2
GACAAGCGACAAGCCCTATACCGGTCGCGCGCGCCTGTTCGGCCGCGACTACATGACCCATTACGAGCCCCTGCAGGATGCCGAAGGCAAGACCGTCGGCATCCTGTTCGTCGGCCAGAACTACGGTGACGGCCTGGCCGCACTGAAGGACAAGCTGCGCACCACGCGGCTGGGCGAAGCGGGCTACTTCTTCGTGGTCGACCTCGCGGAAGGCGAACACAACGGCATGCTGGCGGCACACCCGTCCGATCAGGAATCGCCGTACACCGCCGTGGTCGGTCCCGACTCGGTCCCGGCGATGAAGGCCCTGCTGGACCAGGACCATGGGCATGCCGTGCTCGACATCGCCCCCGCGTCCGGCGATGAAGCGGTGCCTGCACTGGTTGCGGTCAAACGGTTCGCTCCGTGGAAATGGGCCTTGGTCGCCGTGGAGCCGCGCGAAACCGTGCTCGCCTCCAGCCATGCGCTGACGATCGCCATCGTGGGCCTGTCCGTGCTGGCGCTGGCGGTAATCGGAGTGCTCACCGCGATCGGCGTGCGCCGCGTGGTGTCGCGACCGTTGCGCTCGGCCGTTGCGATCGCCGAGGATGTCGCCGCGGGCCGGCTCGACGGCCGGATCGACACCTCCCGCCAGGACGAAGTCGGCCAGTTGCTCGCCGCCATGGGGCTGATGCAGACGCAGGTGGTGTCGGTGATCGCCGCGCAGACCGAGATGACACGCCGCCACGACGAGGGCCAGATCAGCTTCCGCATCGACGACAGCGCCTTTCCCGGCGAGTACGGACGCATGGTGCGCGATACCAACACGCTGGTCGGCGCGCATGTCGCGGTGAAGATGCGCCTGATCGAGATCATGCAGCGCTACTCGGTCGGCGACCTCTCGGTGGACATGGATCGCCTGCCCGGGGAGAAGGCCGTGCTGACCGACACCATGGACGCCACCAAGGCCAACCTGTCGGCCATCAACGGCGAGATCAAGCGCCTGGCCACGGCGGCCTCGTCCGGCGACTTCAGCCAGCGCGGCGACGTGGACAAGTACCAGTACGACTTCCGCGACATGATCGACGGCCTGAACCGGCTGATGGAAACGACCGACGGCAACCTGGCCGAAGTTTCCGAGCTCCTGCAGGCCATCGCCCGCGGCGACCTCACCGCCCGCATGGAAGGCGATTTCCACGGCGTGTTCGCCCGCATGCGCGACGACGCCAATGCGACGGTCGCCCAGCTGACCGACATCGTCGGGCGCATCCAGGAAGCCTCTGGCCGCATCGACGTCGCGGCCGGCGAGATCGCGGCGGGCAACCTGGACCTGTCGCGTCGCACCGAACAGCAGGCCGCCAACCTGGAAGAAACCGCCGCATCCATGGAGGAACTGACCTCCACCGTGCGCCAGAACGCMGAATCGGCCCGCCAGGCCAACCAGTTCTCGATCACCGCGGCCGGCGTCGCGTCGCAGGGAGGCGAGGTGATCGGCAAGGTCGTCGCCACCATGACCGACATCGAGCAGTCGTCGCGGAAGATCGCCGAGATCATCTCGGTCATCGACGGCATCGCCTTCCAGACCAACATCCTGGCGCTCAATGCCGCGGTGGAAGCCGCGCGTGCGGGCGAACAGGGGCGCGGCTTCGCCGTCGTCGCCAGCGAAGTGCGTACGCTGGCCCAGCGCTCGGCCAATGCGGCCAAGGAGATCAAGGGCCTGATCGAGAACTCGGTGGAGAAGG
>NZ_JBGFFG010000581.1:0-1721 GCF_056175765.1 Pseudoxanthomonas sp. LjRoot204_2
GTGCTTGCCGGCATTGCGCGTCAGGTCTTCCAGCTGGCGCGCGAGGTCGATCAGGTCGCGGACGTCGTCCTCGTCGCGGTAGCGGTCGATCAACTCCTGCGACGCGGCTTCGCTGCTGCCTTCGCCCATCGCATCCTTCAGCGACACGCCCAGGATGTTCGGGATCAGCTTGGCGACGCCGTCGACCAGCCCGTACGGGAATCCGAGCACGCGGCCGGCGTCGCGCACCACGGCCTTCGCCGCCATCGTGCCGTAGGTGATGATCTGGCTGACGCGGTCGCGGCCGTACTTGCGCGCGACGTAGTCGATCACCTCGTCGCGCCGGTCCATGCAGAAGTCGATGTCGAAGTCGGGCATCGACACGCGTTCCGGGTTGAGGAAGCGCTCGAACAGCAGCCCGTACGGCAGCGGGTCCAAGTCGGTGATCTGCAGCGCCCATGCCACCAGCGAGCCGGCACCGGAACCGCGACCCGGTCCGATCGGGATCCCGTGGTTCTTTCCCCACTGGATGAAGTCGGCCACGATCAGGAAGTAGCCGGGAAAGCCCATCTTGCAGATGGTGTCGAGCTCGAAGTCCAGCCGCCGCTCGTAGTCCTCGCGCGTATGGCCGGGCGCGAGCGGATTCTTCTCCAGCCGCGCCTTCAGGCCGTCGTGCGACTGGCTGCGGATCCAGCTGTCGAGCGTTTCGTTGTCCGGCACCGGATACGCAGGCAGGAAGTACGTGCCCAGCCGCATCTCGATGTTGCAGCGCTGCGCCAGCGCCAGCGTATTGTCGATCGCGTCGGGGACATCGGCGAACAGTGCGGCCATCTGGTCGGCCGACTTCATGTACTGCTCGGCGCTGTATTCGCGCGGCCGCTTGGGATCGTCCAGCACGCGGCCGGAGGCGATGCACACGCGTGCTTCGTGTGCGTCGAAATCATCCGGCGACAGGAACCGCACATCGTTGCTGGCGATCACCGGCAGGCTGCGCGCACTGGCGGCGTGCAGCGCGAACGCATTGAACGCCTCTTCGCCGTCGCGCTGCGTCCGCGTGAGTTCCAGGTGCAGGTCGTCGCCGAAGGCGCGCTGCCAGTCGGCCAAGTGCTGTTCCGCCAGATCATGGCGACCGGTCAGCGCGAGGCGTCCCGCGAGGCTCTGGCGACCCATGATCGCGAACAGGCCCTGGTGGTCGTGGCGCAGCCAATCGGGATCGATGGCGACGCCATCGGTGCGATGGCCTTCCATCCATGCGCGCGACAGCAGGCGCGACAGCGACAGGTAACCCTCCCGGTCGCGGCACAGCAGCGTCACCGGCCACGGCGCGTCGTTGCCGTCGGCCACCAGCAGGTCCGCGCCGGCGATGGGCTTGATGCCCACGCCCTCGGCGGCCTTGTAGAACTTCACCAAGGCGAACAGGTTGTTGCGGTCCGTCACCGCCAGTGCCGGCATGCCCAGTTCCACCGCCCGGCTCAGCAGGTTGGCCTGCTTGGCCTTCTTCGGGTCGGCATGATCCGGTTTCTCGGGCACGCGGATGATCGAATCCGCAAGCGAGAACTCGGTGTGCAGGTGGAGGTGGACGAAACGGGAAGACATGCCGACTCGGGGTACTGTCGGGGCAGCGTACCGGCGGGGGTGGGGTGGGGCAAGGCTTGACATTCCGGGTGCGCGGAACGGGCCGGCGGGGACGAAAAAAAGCCGCCCGGGGAAGGCGGCTCAGGGGAAAACCCGAGGGGTCGGGT
>NZ_JBGFFG010000582.1:0-1719 GCF_056175765.1 Pseudoxanthomonas sp. LjRoot204_2
GTACTAGACTGGTCTTCTGCGCCCGGTTGAGGTCGAGCATCAGGTCGAACACGGTCGCCGCGGTCTTCTCGTCCAGATTGCCCGTGGGCTCATCGCCCAGCACGCAGGCCGGTTGGTTGACCAGGGCGCGCGCCACCGCGGCACGCTGCCGCTCGCCGCCCGACAATTCACCGGGTTTGTGCGCCAGGCGATGCCCCAGGCCGACCGACTCCAGCAAAGCCCTCGCCTTGCCTGACGCCGTTTCCGCGTTCGCGCCACCCAGCATCACCGGCATCATGACGTTTTCGAGCGCGGTGAACTCGGGCAGAAGGTGGTGGAACTGGTAGACGAACCCGAGCGAGCAGTTGCGCAGCTGGCCACGCGCCGCGTCGGACAGCGACGACATCTTCTGTCCGGCGACGTACACCTCGCCCGAGGTCGGCGTGTCCAGACCGCCGAGCAGGTGCAACAGCGTGCTCTTGCCCGCGCCSGACGCGCCCACGATCGCGACGGTCTCGCCGGGCTGCACGTTCAACTCCAGCCCGTCGAACACCGGCGTGCGCAGCTTGCCTTCGGCATAGGTCTTGCCCAGCGCTTCGGCGTGGACGACAGCGGAACGGATGGCGTCATTCATAGCGCAGCGCCTCCGCGGGCTGGGTGCGGGCGGCCCGCCATGCCGGGTAGAGCGTGGCGAGGAAGCTCATCGTCAAGGCCACGGCGGCGATCAGCACGACTTCGCTGCCGCTGAGTTCGTAGGGCAAGCCGGTGATGTAGTACACGTCCGGCGGCAGCAACGTCACCTTGAACACGGCTTCGATGGCGGCGAGGATGTACTCCAGGTTGATGGTCAGCAGGATGCCGCCGACCACGCCAAGGACCGTGCCCATCACGCCGATCAGCAGGCCCTGCACCATGAACACCTGCATCACGCCGCGCGGCGTCAGGCCCAGCGTGCGCAGGATGGCGATATCGGCCTGCTTGTCGGTCACCAGCATGACCTGGGAGTTCACCAGCGAGAACGCGCCCATCAGGATGATGAAGGACAACAGGATGCCCATCACCGTCTTCTCCATTTTCAGCGAGTGGTAGAGGTTGGCGTTCTCGCTGGTCCAGTCGCTGATCCGGTAAGGTCCCTGCAGACGCAGCGCGAGGTCGCGTGCCACCTCCCAGGACTGGTACATGTCGTGCAGTTTGAGACGCACGCCGGTGACGCCCTCGCCCATCCGCAACACACGCTGCAGGTCGCCCATGTGCACGAGCGCGAGGTTGCGGTCGACGTCGTTGTGACCGACCGAGAAAATGCCGCTGACGGTGAAGCGCTTGATCTTGGGCATCGCGCCCATCGGCGTGCCTTGGAAGTCGCCCGCGGTAACGACGACGCTGTCGCCTACGCCGACGCGGAGCCAGGCCGCCAGCTCCTGACCCAGCAGGATGTGGAATTCACCCGGCTTCAGCGAGTCCAGCGTGCCCGACTTCATCTTGTCGCCGATCACGGAAACCTTCGGTTCCTCGCCAGGCAGGATGCCGGTGACCAGCGCACCCTGAGGATCGGCATTGCCGGTCAGCATCGCCTGCACGTTGATGAAAGGAGCCGCGCCCGACACGCGCGGATCGCCCATCGCGATCTTCGTGGCATGCGGCCAGTCGTGCATGGCCTCGCCCGCGCCCATTACCGTCGCGTGCGCCGTGGCCTGGAGCAAGCGGTCGCGGATTTCGCGCTGGAAACCGCTCATCACCGAC
>NZ_JBGFFG010000583.1:0-1718 GCF_056175765.1 Pseudoxanthomonas sp. LjRoot204_2
CCGCGAAATTTCCCGGATGCCGGCACGCATGCGCGCCGCGTCCCAGCATCCCGCAACGCCGCAGGCAGCCTGCTGGCCATCGCGCTCATGCTGCTGGCCGCCACCGGCAACGCACAGACAACCAAGGAGGCGCCGCCGGTCTATTTCGACTGGTTCGAATACACCGGCCGCGATACGGCCTTCGAAGCGCCATTGCCCGCCGGCCACTACCGCAATCCCGTGCTGGCGGGCTTCCATGCCGACCCCAGCATCGTCGCCGCCAACGGCAGGTTCTACCTGGTGAATTCCAGCTTCACCTACTTTCCGGGCATCCCCGTGTTCGAAAGCACGGACCTGGTGCACTGGAAGCAGATCGGCAACGTCATCGACCGTCCCACGCAGCTGGATTTCGACGGCCTGAGCGTGTCGCGCGGCATCTTCGCGCCGACCATCGAGTTCCACGAGGGCACCTTCTACGTGGTCACCACCGCGACCGACAGCGGCGGCAACTTCATCAGCACGGCGCGCGATCCGGCCGGTCCGTGGTCCGATCCGCACTGGCTGCCGACCATTGGCGGCATCGATCCGTCGCTGTTCTTCGACCACGACGGCAAGGTCTACCTGCTCAACAACGACGAACCACCGGGTCCGGCGCGTTATGACGGACACCGTGCGATCTGGATGCAGCAGATCGACCTGGCGCGCTTCCAGCCGGTCGGTCCCCGCAAGGTGCTGATCGATGGCGGCGTGGAGCCGGAGAAGAATCCGATCTGGATCGAGGGTCCGCATATCTACAAGCGGGACGGCTGGTACTACCTGTCCGACGCGGAGGGCGGCACCGGACCGCAGCATTCGCAGGTGGTGCTGCGCAGCCGCGACGTGTGGGGTCCCTATGTGCCTTACGCGGGCAATCCCATCCTGACCCAGCGCGATTTGCCTGTGGATCGTCCACTGCCCATCACGAATGCCGGCCATGCCGACCTGGTGGAGGGGCCCGATGGATCGTGGTGGGCGGTGTTCCTGGCGAGCCGCAACTACCAGCGCCGCCACTACAACACCGGTCGCGAAACGTACCTGCTGCCCGTGCAGTGGCGCGATGGCTGGCCGGAGATCCTGCCTGCCGACCAGGTCATACCCTATGTGGTGAAGGCTCCCTCGTGGATGCAGGGCGAAGCGACGCAGGCGCCGTCCACCGGCAATTTCTCCCATCGCGATGAATTCGATGCGCCGTCGCTGGCGTCGGAGTGGCTGCGCGTGCGCGTGCCCAAGTCCGCATGGGCAGACCTGGCCGCACGTCCCGGTTCCCTCGCTGTCCATCCTCTGACGGAAGGGCTGGAGACGCTGCGCAATCCCGCGTTCCTCGGTCGTCGCCAGCAGCATCTGCGATTCCAGGCCAGCACGGCGATGACGGCGCCGGCGCCGGGCGTGGCCGCGGGACTGGCCGCCTTCCAGAGCGAGGCGTACTGGTACTTCCTCGGCGCGCGCCGGCTCGATGGCAACCGCATTACGGTGTTTCTCGAAGGCCGCGACGGCAGCGGCACCACGCGCACGCTGGCGACACGCGACGTGGCGGCGACCGATGCCCTCCGCCTGAGGATTGAGGGCGACGAGGGAGACTACGGTTTCGCGTTCGACACGGGCGACGGACGCGGTTGGCAGACCTTGGCCAGCAAGGTCGATGGCACCGTACTGAGTACCGATCGCGCTGGCGGTTTCGTCGGTGCCCTGCTGGGTCCGTT
>NZ_JBGFFG010000584.1:0-1717 GCF_056175765.1 Pseudoxanthomonas sp. LjRoot204_2
GGCTTCATGCAGGCTCCTGGTGGGAATCGACGAACAGATCGCTGACGCGCTTTTTCAACAGCTCGCGCAAGGGCACGCGCAGGTCGTCCAGCGCCACGCGTGCGGCGCGCCCCAGCGCGTCGTCGTGGAACGGAAGATGTGCTTCGGCGACGGGAATGCGCAGCTGGCAGGCTTCGTACAGGTCGCACAGCGTCAGATCGTCCAGGTCGCGTGCGAGAAGCCATTCGCCTTCTTCGTCACGGCGCAGCAGGTCGATCTCGGCCAGCTGCGCCAGCATCTGCTGGATCAGCGAGTCGGTCAGCATCGGCTCCATCGCCAGGATCTGGTCGCTGTGCAGGCCCTTGCCCTTCTCGCGCGCCTGCGCGAAGCGGCCCAGCATGCGCAGCAGGCCATAGATCTCGTAGCCCAGCGGCAGGCGCAGCGCGACCGGCTGGTAGCGGAAGGCGGCCATGCCGGAGGCGAGCGACGCGCCCAGCAGCACGGCCACCCAGCACAGGAAGATCCACAGCAGCAGGATGGGAGCGGCCGCCACCGCGCCGTAGATCTTCTGGTACGCGTTGAAGCTGCCCAGGTAGACGCCCAGGCCCCACTTCGCCAGTTCCAGCAGCACGGTCGCCAGCAACGCGCCCGCCACCGCATAGCGCCACTTGATGGTCCGGTGCGGCACCACGCGGTAGATCACCACGATGGCCGCCAGCTCGATCAACACCGGCGCCACGCTCAGCGACAGCGCCTGCAGCCACTTGCCGCCGCTGGTGGCGAACACGGGCAGCGCATAGAAGCGTGCCGACAGCGCCAGTGAGGCCGCCGCCATCAGCGCGCCCAGCGTCAGCACCGTCCAGTAGACCAGGAAGCGCGACAGCTTCGGCCGCGCGCTGCGCACGCGCCAGATGCGGTTGAAGGTCGCCTCGATGCTGTTGAGCGTGATGAGCAGCGACACCACCAGCGCGATCACGCCGACCGCGGTCAGCTTGCCGGTGTTGGCCAGGAAGCCATCGAGCTTCGCCTTCAGGCTGACTGCCGCGCCGGGCAGGAAGTTGGCGAAGATGTAGTCGCGCAGCTGCGCGCTCCATTCCTGGAACACCGGGAACGCCGACAGTACGCCGAACACCACCATCGCCAGCGGCACCAGCGCGAACAGCGTGGTGTAGGCCAGAGAACCGGCGGCCTGGAACAACCGGTCGTCGAGGAAGCGCTTGGCCAGGAAGCGGAAGAAGGTGCCCATGCGCGCGCGGTCGCGCATGCGGTCAGTCCAGCGGTTCAACGAATCCAGGGGCTCCATGGGCGGAAGGGTAACCGATGCGTCATGGGCGCGACATCGCCGATACTAGGCGCTTCCACGCCACGAAGACGCCCCCATGCCCGAGATCCTGGTGCTCTACTACAGCCGCGGCGGATCCGTTGCGCGGCTGGCGCGGCAGATCGCGCGTGGCGTGGGCGAAGTGGACGGCATGTCCGCGCGCCTGCGCAGCGTGCCGCCGGTCGCCGCCGTGACCCAGCAGGCCGCGCCGCCCGTGCCCGAAGAAGGCGCGCCCTACGTGGACAGGCAGGACCTGGCCGAGTGCGCGGGCCTGATCCTCGGCAGCCCCACCCGCTTCGGCAACATGGCCGCGCCCGTCAAGCATTTCATCGATGGCCTGGGCGCGGAATGGGCCAGCGGCACGCTGGTCGGCAAGCCGGCGGCGGTATTCACCTCCACCGCCACCCAGCACGGCGG
>NZ_JBGFFG010000585.1:0-1709 GCF_056175765.1 Pseudoxanthomonas sp. LjRoot204_2
GCCAGGATGTTGGTCTGGAAGGCGATGCCGTCGATGACCGAGATGATCTCGGCGATCTTCTTGGAGGACTGTTCGATGTCGGTCATGGTGGTGACGACCTTGCCCACGACCTCGCCACCCTGCGAGGCGACCGAGGCGGCACCGATGGCCAGCTGGTTGGCCTGGCGGGCCGACTCGGCGTTCTGGCGCACGGTGGAGGTCAGCTCCTCCATGGACGCAGCGGTTTCTTCCAGGTTGGCGGCCTGCTGTTCGGTGCGGCGCGAGAGGTCGTTGTTGCCGGCGGCGATTTCACCGGCAGCGGTATTGATGCTCATGGCCGCCATCTGGATGCCGCCGACGATTTCGGTCAGTTGCGTCACGGTGGCGTTCGCGTCATCGCGCATCGTGGCGAACACACCGTGGAAGTCGCCTTCCATGCGCGCGCTCAGGTCGCCGCGCGCGATGGCCCGGAGCAGGGCGGACACTTCCGCCAGGTTGCCGTCGGTGGTTTCCATCAGCTGGTTCAGTCCGCCGATCATGTCGCGGAAGTCGTACTGGTACTGCGCCACGTCGCCGCGCTGGCTGAAGTCGCCGGAAGCAGCCGCCGCGGCCAGACGCTTGATCTCGGCATTGATGGCCGACAGGTTGGCCTTGGTGGCGTCCATGGCTTCGGTGAGCTGGGCCTTCTCGCCGGGCAGGCGATCCATGTCGATCGACAGGTCGCCGACGGCGTAGCGCTGCATCACTTCCACCAGGCGCAACTTGACGGCGATGTGCGAACCGACCAGTGCGTTGGTGTCGCGCACCATGCGGCCGTAGTCGCCGGGGAACGTGCTGTCGTCCATCCGGTAGCTGATCCGTCCTTCATCATGGCGCGCCGCCATTTCGCTCTGGGCGGCGATGACCGATTTCACCTGCGTCTGCATGCGCTGCATGGAACCGAGCAGGTCCCCGAGCTCGCTGCGGTCGTCGACCGTGATCTGGCGATCGAGCTGGCCGCGCGCCACGGCGTCGGCGACGCTCATGACGTCGGCCATCGGTCGCACGATCGAACGGGTGATGAGGACCGCAGCGGCGATGGCCAACAGCATTGCCACCACCACCAGCAGCCCGATCGCCTTGATGTTCGTGTTGTAGCCGGCCTCCTGTGCAGCCACCGCGCTGTCCAGCACCTTCATTTTTGCGTCCAGCATCCGCCCGACAGCATCGGCGGTGGCCTGGCGCAAATCGCCGGCACCACTGGCAGGGGTCAGATCGCCGACCTTGACGGACTCGATCAGGCGGCGGCTGTTCTCGAAGTACAGCGCGGCCTTGGCCATCATCTCCTGGTGCAGCGCCTTGTCCTGCGGGTCGGACAGGCTGCTGCCATACGCCTTGGAAAGCTCGTCGAAGGCCTTGCCGCCCGCGATCAGCTCATCCGTGTATTCGGCGACCTTTTCCGGGTCCTCGTAGCCGGCCACGAGGCCACGCTCGCTGACGCGGTACTCGGCCAGCATCGTGGCCATGCGCCCCAGGTCGCGGATGGCCGGGACTTCCTTCTTGGTGATGTCGAGCACGACGTCCTGGGCCACGCCCATCCGCTGCGCGGAGAAAGCCCCGGTGGCGACGATGAGCAGGACGAGCACGGCGAAGCCGATGGCCAGGCGCTTGCCGATCTTGAGGTGCTTGAACATGAAGGAAGTCTCGATGGAGTTCAGTGGGTGCGGCCGGTGCATCAGAGGGAAGCAGAG
>NZ_JBGFFG010000586.1:0-1706 GCF_056175765.1 Pseudoxanthomonas sp. LjRoot204_2
TTACTGGTTCGATGAGGCCGCCTTGGACGCAGCAGCACGCTGACGGTCCATGCGGACTTCCATTTCGCGGTTGACGTTGCGCGCCAGGTGCTGCGCCATCAGCAGCTCCACACGCGCTTTCTGGTCGTTGCGGCGCTGGTCGATGTAGATCTTCAGCGCACGCATGTGCAGCGCTTCCACGCGCAGCGGCGCAGCGCTGCGCTCGGCCTCTTCGGCCAACCATGCGGTGTTCTGGTAGCGCTTGCCGACTTCGGCTTCGATGATCTCGCGCACGGACATGTCGTCCCACGCTTCCATGTTCGGCACTTCCGGCATCTTGCCGGCGTAGGCCTCCATGGGCTCGCCATCGGGCTGATCGCCGTAGCCCGCCTCGCCGGCGTAGCCGCCAGGCGTCGGAGATCCACCGCAGTACAGGCCCTTGGGGTCCTTGCTGAATTCCTTGCCCTTCCAGATCTCGAAGTGCAGGTGAGGGCCGGTGCCGACACCGGTGTTGCCCACCAGCGCGATCGGCTGGCCGACCCGCACGGTGTCGCCGTTCTTGACCAGGTACTTGGACAGGTGGAAGTAGACGGTGGTGTAGCCCCCGGCGCCGCCGGTCAGTCGGATGCTCTGCCCGCCACCACCGCTGGCCCACTTGGCGGTGATTACGCCGTCGTTGGCCGCATAGACGGGCGTTCCGATGCCGATGGCCAGATCCACGCCCTTGTGCCAGCGCACCACGCCGGTGACCGGGTTCCGGCGCGCCGGATTGACCGAGCTGGTGACCCGCGCACGACCGGAGTTCTCGCGCAGCGGGTCCTGCACGCACGCACTGAAGCCAGGTTGGATGTTCGCCCGCGCCTGCGGCGCCAGCGCACAGCCGGCCGCACAGGCCGCCAGCAGCGTCAGGGAGCGCAGCAGCGACATCTCAGCGCCCCTCCGCCTCGTGGAAGGCTGCAATGCGCGCCAGCGCGTTGTCGCGGGCCTTCAGATCCTCCACCGTGGCCGGCTTCAGGCCCGGCCTCGAACCGGCACGCATGGCCAGCTCATCGCGGTAGAGCTCGCCCTTCAGGCGCAGCAGCGTCAACGACTTGTTCTCCGGGGTGATCCCCGCAACGTCCTTCTGCACCAGCTCCCAGACCTGCCAGTAACGCTGCAGGTCCGCATCGAAGGCGGCATCAGCACCATCGGTGGCCTCGCCCTTGGCCGGGGCGTACATGTCGATGAAGGCGCTGGTCAGCGCCCGGGCAGGAATGCTGGCGTCATCGCCGGCCTTGGCCACGGCCTGGACGGCCAGCGCCTCAGAAGCAACGGCGTAGCCGGCTTCCTGCAGGCGCGCCGCATCCAGGAGCAGCGCACGCACCTCTTCGTCCTTCTCGCGATCGCACCAGCCCGCCTCGTGCGGGATCGGCAGCCACTTGTCGCACAGCTCGATGGCGTCACCGCGCTGGCGCACCTGACCGGACACACCGCTGATGGACTCGATGATGCGCGTCACCACGATCTTGTCGAACGCGCCGGGCTTCACTGCCGCGGCGCTTGCGGGAACAGCCTTATCCGCCTGGCCTGCGGCCTCTTCTTTTCCGCCACAGGCGGCCAGGGCGACGGCGAGGAACATGACGGTTGCGATGCGACGCATGGGTTGATCCTTTTGGCTATTCGGTTTCAAGCCGGCGCGTGCGCTCGGCCATGATGCTGTTGAGGGAATACGCGGCTGCCGACAGCGC
>NZ_JBGFFG010000587.1:0-1706 GCF_056175765.1 Pseudoxanthomonas sp. LjRoot204_2
GGATGGCACGCTGCTGGCGCAGGAAGGCCTCGCGCCCGACGCGCTGCGCCATCGCCATCACGTCCTCGCCCACGTCGCTGTCCACGCGGCTTTCGTGCACCAGCTGCGGCAGCAGCTTGCGGGTGACGCCGGYGAAGCGCCCGGCCTCCGCCAGCGCCAGCCCGGCCTGACGCACCAGCCGGCGCTTGGGGGGATCCAGCCGCGCGCTGGTGTCCAGCAGCGCCAGCCGCGCGACGCGCTCCGGTGCCTGCCGCAGGATCTCGAACGCCACGTAGCCCCCCATCGACAACGCCGCCAGCGCGAACACGGGTGGCGCGGTCGCCAGCACGCGGGCGGCCATGCCGGCCACGCTGTCGTCCCGGGTCAGGTCGGCCTGGTGCACCGGGGCGATGTCGGCGAGCGCCTCGGCAGGGTCGCGCCACAGGCGCGCGTCGCACAGCAGGCCGGGCAGCAGGAGCAGGGGAAGCGGTGGCATGCGCCTAGTGTAGTGACCACGCCCGGGCAGGACCGTCGCCCGCCCTCCACGGTCCGTTCCACATCCGCAACACACGCCCCTGCGTATGCTGCCCCGGATTCCCCGCGAGACCGCGCATGCATGTCCTGATCACCGGCGGTACCGGCTTCATCGGCCAGGCGCTCTGTGCCCGGCTGCTGCAGGCCGGCCACACTCTGAGCGTGCTCACCCGCGACCCCACCCGTGCGCGCGGCACACTGCCGGCACCGGTGCGGACGCTGGCCACGCTGGAAGACGCGCGCGACGTGGAAGCGGTGGTCAACCTGGCCGGCGAACCGCTGATGGCCGGCCGCTGGAATGCGTCGCGCAAGGCCATCTTCCGCGCGTCCCGCCTCGACACCACGCGCAGCCTGATCGCCTGGATGGCGCGCCAGTCGGTACGACCGCGCGTGCTGGTGTCGGGTTCGGCCATCGGCTACTACGGCCCGCGCGGCGATGAAGCGCTGGACGAGTCGGCCACCCCGGGCGACGACTTCGCGGCCCACCTGTGCCGCGACTGGGAAACCGAGGCCATGCAGGCCGAAGGTCTGGACGTACGCACCTGCCGCGTGCGAACCGGCATCGTGCTCGGCACCGACGGCGGCGCACTGGCGAAGATGCTGCCGCCTTTCCGGCTGGGCGTCGGTGGACCGATGGGCGACGGCCGGCAGTGGATGAGCTGGATCCATCGCGACGATCTGGTCGGCATGATCCGATGGCTGCTGGAACGCGACCAGACCGGCGGTGCCTACAACGGCACCGCACCCGAGCCGGTGACCAACCGCGACTTCGCCCGTACCCTGGGCAAGGCGCTGCATCGCCCCGCCCTGTTGCCGACCCCGGCGTTCGCGCTGAAGGCGGGATTCGGCGAAATGTCGCAGCTGCTGCTGACCGGCCAACGCGTGCTGCCCGCACACGCGCTGGCCGAGGGATTCACGTTCCGGTTTCCGACGCTGGACGCAGCGCTGGACGACCTGCTGCATGACCCGGTCGACTGATCACGGGATGCGCGAGGCTTTCCGGCGCTCGCGACAGGCTTGGTGAGAGAAGAACGGACCTCCTTGGTCCTCGCGACACCCTTAGTGAGAGAAGAACGGACCTCTTTCGTCCTCACGACACCCTTAGTGAGAGAAGAACGGAGCTCTCTGGTCCTCATGACACCCTTAGTGAGAGAAGAACGGACCTCTTTCGTCCTCGCGACACCCTTAGTGAG
>NZ_JBGFFG010000588.1:0-1703 GCF_056175765.1 Pseudoxanthomonas sp. LjRoot204_2
CAGTCGCGATGGGAAAGCACAGGTATTCGGTCGCGACTGACGTCGCTCCCACGGCTTTCGAAACAGAAAAGGCGGGCCGAGGCCCGCCTTTTCATGATTGCCGCGAGCGCGGCTCAGTACTTGCTGATCGTGCCGTCCACATCGTCGGCCCAGGCGTTGATGCCGCCGGTGATGTTGTAGGCGTTCGAGAAGCCGAGCGCGCGGAACTCTTCCGCCGCCTGCTGGCTACGGCCGCCGCTGCGGCACAGGAAGGCGAGGGCCGTGTCCTTCGGCAGCGCTTCCAGCTCGGCACGGCCGTTGCCGTCGAAGGTCTTGAACGGCAGCTTCACCGAGGCGATGGCGCGTTCATCGGCCGGACGCACGTCGACCAGCAGTACTTCGCTGGCGCGGACCTTCGCATCGGCGTCCATCGGCGACAGCGCCTGCACCGGCTTCGGCGCGTTCGGGTTGTCGATGGCCAGGCCCTTACCGCGGATGTCGTCCACCCAGTCGATGGTGATGCCGTCGGCGCGGCGCGCGCTGGCAAGGTCGAACTGCACGCGCACGCCGTTGGATTCGCTGGCAATGGCGTTCGCGTCGAACTGCCCAAGCTGGAAGTTCGGCTGGAACTGCGCGTTGATCGACAGCGCCAGCGCGGCGCCCGGGCCGGCGTCGGCCACGGCGTTCTGCAGCATCTCGGCGGCGGCCGGGGTGATGGTGATCGCCGGCGGCGTACGGTCCGGGGCCTGCAGGCCGAGCAGCGAGGCCAGTTCGCCGGAGTTGGTCATCTGCTCGATGATGTCGCTGCCGCCGACCAGTTCGCCGTCGATGTACAGCTGCGGGATGGTCGGCCAGTCGCCGTAGGCCTTGATGCCTTCGCGGATCTCCTGGTCGGCCAGCACGTTGACGTGGGCGTAGTCCACGCCCAGCGCCGACAGCGCGCCCACCGCCTTGGCCGAGAAGCCGCACTGCGGCATGGTCGGCTGGCCCTTCATGAAGAGGACCACGCGGTTGGACTGCAGGAGGGATTCGATGCGCGAGCGCAGGGCGGGGTCGAGGGACATGTCGGATACCGGAAGGCAGGAGGACGTGGAAGCGGGGATTTTACGCCCCGTGGCATCATGGGGCATGAGCACGACAGGAACACTGCATCGTCCGCCGCGCCGTCCCGGACTGATATTGGGCCTGCTGGCGCTGTCGCAAGTGGGCGTGGCCTGGCTGTGGTGGCGCGACGGCTGGACGATCGGCCTGCCTGCGATGATGGCCACCCATCTGTCGGTGGTGTGGTCCACGCTGTACCCGCGTGCCACGCTCTTCTGTCCCGCGCTGTCACGCCTGCCCACCGCCGAGCGCGTGGTCTGGCTGACCATAGACGACGGTCCCTCCGCCGACACCCCTGCCATGCTCGACCTGCTGGACCGTCACCGCGCGCAGGCGACCTTCTTCCTCGTCGGCGAGCGCGCCGCGGCGCACCCTGCAGTGGTCCAGGGCATCCGCGATCGCGGGCACGGTATCGGCAACCACAGTGCCACGCATCCGGATACGCGCTTCTGGCGGCTGGGGCCGGGAGCGCTGGAAGACGAGATCGGCCGCAACCAGTCCATCCTGACCGCGATCACCGGCCACACGCCGCGCTGGTACCGCAGCGTGGTGGGCATGACCAACCCCTTCGTCGGCCTGGCGCTGAAGCGGCATGGCCTGGCGCGTGTGGCATGGAGTGCACG
>NZ_JBGFFG010000589.1:0-1699 GCF_056175765.1 Pseudoxanthomonas sp. LjRoot204_2
CGATCAACTTGCGGAAGTGCGCCTGCGCGCTGTCGGAAATCTGGATCATGGCGCTATTCTAGCCCCCTGCCCGACGGGCATTCACATCCACAGGCCGGTCGTCGTGGTTCATTCAGACTGGTCCCAGCAGGAGCCGCGCCATGTCCGATCTCATCCCCCTGGCCCGCGCGCGCTGCGTGCCGCTGCGTGGCAGCGAGCATCGCCTGCCGCCTGCCCGCATCGCCGAGCTGCTGCCACAGATCCCTGGATGGGAGCTGGTCGAAGACGGCCACGCACTGCTGCGGACGTTCGCCTTCGAGGATTACTACGAGACGATGGCGTTCGTGAACGCCCTTGCCTTCGTCGCGCATGCCGAAGACCACCACCCCGATCTCGGCGTGCACTACAACCGCGCTGTCGTGCGCTACTCGACGCACGACGTCGGCGGCCTGAGCGAGAACGACTTCATCTGCGCCGCCAAGGCCGGCGCCCTGCTGGGAGAATCCTGATGCGACTTCGCCTCGTCCCGCCCGCCTTCACCATGCTCGCGGGCATCCTCGTGCTGTCGGCCTGCGCCAAGCAGCAGGAAGAATCCGCCGCGCCCTTGGTCGCGCCTACCGAACTGGCCGCCATCGACACGCCGCCCCCCGTCTACCCTGCCGATGCCGAGTGCGATGGTGCCGGTGGCACCACCGTGCTGCGGGTGACGGTCGAACAGGACGGCGTGCCGGCACGTGTCGCGCAGGTGCAGGGCAGCGGCAACGCCTCGCTCGACAAGGCGGCGCTCGACGCGGTGCAGACCTGGAAATTCCGCGCCGCCACGCGCAACGGCAAACCGGTCAGCCACACCATCAACGTCCCGGTGACGTTCCCGCCCGTGCTGGAGAAGCCGACCCGGTGCTTCGCGCAGGGCGCGGGCTGAATCAGCCCAGTCGTTCCAGCGCGTCCGCGAGATCCTCCGACAGCGGCGCGCTGAGCACGTACGGCGTCCTGCCGCCGTCCAGAGCGAACTGCAGCGACGCCGCGTGCAGGAACAGGCGTTTCAAGCCCACCTGCTCCCGCAGCCGCTTGTTCACGGCCGGATCGCCGTATTTGTCGTCGCCGGTCACGGGATGGCCGATGTGCTGCGCATGCACGCGGATCTGGTGGGTGCGGCCGGTATCGATGCGGACCTCGCAGTACGAATGCCCTCCACGACGCTCCAGCACGCGGAAGTGGCTCAGCGACGCCTTGCCATCGCGATGCACCTGCACGTGGCGCTCGCCACCCTGGCGCAGGCCGATGTGCAGCGGGGCATCGACGCTCATCACCCCGTCGGGCATGCGGCCGACCAGCAGCGTCAGGTAGCGCTTCTCGATCCCGCGCGTCCCGTCCTCGCTGTCCTCGCGCAGCAGCGCCTGCAGTTCAGACAGCGCCGAGCGCTTCTTGGCCATCACCAGCAGGCCGGAGGTGTCGCGGTCCAGCCGGTGCACCAGTTCCAGCGTCTGGTTCGGCCGCAGGGCGCGCATCGTCTCGATGGCGCCGTGGCTGATCCCGCTGCCGCCATGGCTGGCAACGCCGGTCGGCTTGTTGATGACCAGCAGCCGCTCGTCCTCGAACACGATGGCGGCCTCCATCCGCTTCAGGAAGCCTGAGGGAGGCGCGACCTTCTCTCCCACTTCCGTGAGACTGACGGGCGGGATACGCACCTCGTCCCCGCCCTCCAGCTTCCGCTCCGCCT
>NZ_JBGFFG010000590.1:0-1699 GCF_056175765.1 Pseudoxanthomonas sp. LjRoot204_2
GAGCAGCTCTCGGAAATGGTCCGCCTGATCATCACAGGATCGCGCGCCCTCGCTGCGCGCGGCGGCGCCCGCTGATCCGCCACCACCTCAGGGCAGGATGCGGATCGGCGTGCCGACCGGCACCCGCTGCCAGATGGCGTCCATCTCTTCATTGGTCACGGCAATGCAGCCTTCCGTCCAGTCCACCCGCGAACCGGGTGGCGTCGCGCCGTGGATCATGATGTCGCCGCCGGGATCGACGCCGCGGGCCTCTGCCTGCTGTCGGTCGGCGTGGTCCGGATAGGAGATGCGCAGCGACAGGTGGAAGCGGCTGCGCTCGTTGCGGTAGGTGATGCGGTAATCGCCTTCGGGCGTCCGCTGGTCCCCTTGCTGCCGCTTGTGCCCGACCGGCGCGCCGCCCAGCACGATCCGATAGCGGGCGATGACGATGCCGGCGCGCAGCAGGTCGAGGCGCCGCTGCGCCTTGTAGACACGGATGGCGTCTGCCCGCTGCGCGGCGGGCACCAGGGCGGGCGGAGATGTCCCGGTTTCATGCGCCTGCGCTGTCATCCCGAACGACGACAGCAGGATGAGCAGCCAGCGACTCATGCCGGCAATGCCCGTGCGAGGAGTGCGGCCGCATCGACGTCGGCGGGCAGCGTGCCGAATACCGCGCCATGCTCGCCGCCGAGGCGGCTGCGGACGAACAGCGGTGCCGCCGGGCTGCCGGTCCGCAGCAGCACGGCGGCCTGCAGCGCGAGCGCCAGCCGCTCGACGAGCATCCGTGCGCCGGCCTCCTGCATGGACGCCAGACCGGTGCGCAGTCGCTCGACGAAGACGTCGTAGGCCGGGTCGATGCCGCCGGCGGACGCCAGTTCGCGGGTGACCGCATCGGACACGCCGGCATCACGTGCCAAGGCACGCAACACGTCCAGGCACTGGATGTTGCCGCTACCCTCCCAGATCGAGTTGAGCGGCGCCTGTCGATATAGCCGCGGCAGGATCGACTCCTCCACGTACCCTGCACCGCCCAGGCACTCCTGCGCCTCGTTGACGACGCCGGGCGCGCGTTTGCAGACCCAGTACTTGCCCACTGCGGTAGCGAGGCGCGCAAAGGCCGCTTCGTGCGCGTCGTGCGCAGCGGCATCCACCGCACGTGCGACGCGCAGCGAGAATGCCGTGGCAGCCTCGGATTCCAGCGCGAGGTCGGCCAACACGTTGCTCATCACGGCATGGTCGGCGAGCGGCCTGCCGAATGCGATGCGATGACGCGCATGGTGCAGGGCCTGCGCCAGCGCCATGCGCATTTCCGCGGCCGACCCCACCATGCAATCCAGGCGCGTCAGCATCACCATCTCGATGATCGTGGCGACCCCTCGCCCCTCCTCGCCCACGCGCCACGCTCGCGCACCCGTGAATTCCACCTCGCTGGACGCGTTGGCCCAGTCGCCCAGCTTGTCCTTCAGGCGCGTCAGCCTGAAGGCGTTCTTGCTGCCATCGTCGCGGCGGCGAGGCATCAGGAAACAGGTCAAGCCCCCCGGCGCCTGCGCRAGYACCAGGAAASCGTCGSACATCGGMGCCGAGAAGAACCACTTGTGGCCGACCAGCGCATACGTGTCGTCCCCCTGCAGGGTGGCGACGGTGGCGTTCGTGCGCACGTCCGAGCCGCCCTGCTTCTCCGTCATCCCCATGCCGAGGGTGATGCCGGCCTTGTCGACGA
>NZ_JBGFFG010000591.1:0-1696 GCF_056175765.1 Pseudoxanthomonas sp. LjRoot204_2
TCTACGAAGTGGACCGCACGCGCGACGGCGGCAGCTTCTCGGTGCGCCGCGTCACGGCGATCCAGCACGGCCGCGTGATCTTCTTCTGCGCGGCGTCGTTCCAGGCCGAGGAAGAAGGCGCCGAGCACCAGCTGTCGATGCCTGAAGTGCCGCGGCCGGAAGACATTCCGCCCGCGCCGCCGGTGCCTGCGGAGGTCATGGCCACGCTGCCGCCGAAGGTGCAGCGCTGGCTGTCGCGACGCGGCCCGTTCGAATTCCGCCACGTGTACCCACGCGACGAGTTGAATCCGCCCAAGCGGCCGCCGTTCCAGCAGGTGTGGTTTCGGTTGAGCGAGCCGGTCGGCGATTCGCCCGAACTGCACCGCGCCCTGCTCGCCTATGCCTCGGATTTCCAGTTGCTCGGCACGGCCACCTACCCGCACGGCATCAGCTACTACCAGCCGAACGTGCAGATGGCGTCGCTGGACCACGCGCTTTGGTTCCACCGCCCGTTCCGTGCCGACGACTGGCTGCTCTATTCGATCGACAGCCCCAGCGCGAGCGGCTCGCGCGGACTGGCGCGCGGGCAGATCTTCGATCGCCAGGRCCGCCTGGTCGCCAGCACCGCGCAGGAAGGCCTGATCCGCGTGGTGCCGGACGCCGAAGCGGCCTCGGCTGTCCCGGCGAAGGACTGAGGGAATACCCATGCGGCAAGTCTTTTCCAGCCAGCGCATCGAAACCGTCGAAGGCGTGGCCAAGCTCTTGAGCGATGCGGGCGTTCCGGTCTTCATCAGCAACGGCCGCTCGTACCACAGCAAGCGCGGCGGGCAGTTCAGCTACACCGAACCGGTGAAGGCGCAGCTGCAGCCCGCCGTGTGGGTGCGCCACGCCGAAGACCAGCCGCGCGCGCGCGAACTGCTGCGCGAGGCCGGCCTGATGGAAACCACGCGCCCTGGCTATGCGACCACGCTGACGTTCCGCAGTGACCAGGAACCCGCGGCCACGCCGCAGCGCTCCTGGGCCTGGCGCATCCGCCTGATCCTGCTGGCCCTGATTGCCCTGGCCGCCGTCGTCATGTGGATGCGGCGCCCGATGCCGCCGCCCGCAGCGCCCGTCCCGGTCCCGCAGGAACAACCCGCGACGCCTGCCCCCGCGGACGAGGCGCCCGAGGAAGACCGCATCCGCATCCAGCCCGCCACCGGCGGCTGACCGCAGACGGTCACATCCGTCTTCCCGGCCCGTCAGGGTCATCAGCCCACCCGATGATCCTGACGCCATGAATACCCTCGCCCTGGACCTGATGCTGCAGGCCGAACTGCCCGCCGCCACGCGCGGCAGCCAGGAGGCCTACGGCCGCATCGTCCACGCCTGCCAGAACACCGTCACCGCGATCGCGCTGGCGATCACCCGCGACGTGCAGGCCAGCGAGGATATTGCGCAGGAAGCGTTCCTGAAGGCCTGGCAGCAGCTCGACCGGTTGAAGAACAGCGCCAGCTTCCTGCCCTGGCTGCGCCAGATCACCCGCAACCTCGCCCGCGACTGGCTGCGCGCACAGCATGGCCGTCCCATGTCGGGCGAAGTGGCCGAGATCGCCATCGGCATGGCCGCCGACCCGGACCCCACTCCCGCCGAGCGCCTGCTGCAGACGGAAGAGGAAATCGTCGCCACCGACATCATCTCCTCGCTCCCGGAGGACAGCCGCGAGGCGCTGCTGCTG
>NZ_JBGFFG010000592.1:0-1681 GCF_056175765.1 Pseudoxanthomonas sp. LjRoot204_2
GTGCTACGCACCGACCGCGCGTAGGCTAAGCCGGGAGGTTAAGAGGCTACTTCGGAAGCAGCTCCACGACAGAATCGAGCAAGCCAAGACGAACAGTTTGGCTAAGGTTGATGATGCGATCCGTCCGAAGAAGACAAAAACGGAAAAGAAGGAAAAGACACGTAAGCCCGATTTGGAAGGCCCTCTGTTTGACAGTGAGGGCTGAGACATGGCGCTTACACTCCATCCGCACTATGTTGGCCCAAGAAGGCGGCTTGTCGCGGCGATGGACGGTCTTAGGCCGGGCCGTATGATATTCATCGTCGGTCCCAGTGGTGTCGGCAAGACCACGCTTCGCCATTCTGTTATGCGGGAAGTCTATGGACACCCAAGGAACTGGCCGAAAGGCAAGATCCCCGCTATCGAATGTAACGCACGACTTCAAACGGAATCCTATTTCAGCTCTTTCTCCCTTGCGAAGTCCTTGCTTAGGCAATTGCGTGTTCCCACAGTGCGGTGGTTTGAAATTGACGGAAAGTCGACCCTTCCGCCGGATGTGCTGAAAGGGCTGGAGGCGGCAGGAGACTGGTGGAGTGCCAGGGAAGGTCGAAAGCTAACCGAGTCGGACACATGGGATTGTGTCGAACAGATGCTTCGAGCAAGAGCATGCAACGTAATATCAATTGACCAAGCGAACTCTTTTCTGAAGAATCGGGCGAACAAGCGGCCGACTGATCACACGCTGCATCTGATGGCGTTTGCAGAGGATGCCAACGTAAGCTTCGTCATGACCGGCGTCCCGGAAGTAGTGAAGATGTGGTCTATTCACTCTGAGCTGCGGCGCCGAGTAGATATCATCTGGGTGCCGCCATACAGTGAGAGAAGGCCAGAGGACAGACAAGCCTTCGCGACGCTGATCCGCTCGAGAGCCTCTCACTACAAGGGCTGCGACGTGCGAGCGTTGCTGCGCTCCGATGCGGAAGTGCTTGCAGCGACCGGGGGCGTTATCGGAGAACTAGACAAGCTTCTAGAGCGTGCGGCGATGCTCGCTTCGGAAGAGGGTGGCGGAGGAATAGGGTGGTCCCATGTAGAGCGCTCGATTTGCTCGCAGAGCGACCTCGAAACCATTTGGAACGACATCCACATGTTTGAGAAGGCTATGGCCGCTGGTTCGGTTGCTGCCCGGTCATCTCAGATCAAGGAGCTATGGGAGTGAAGAGTCCAGTGCTAGGAAACTCTTGGACGCCACTACCTCCCATTGAGCTTCATGGCCTCGGCACGAGTGCCGTTGAGTCGCTCGATCATTACTTGGCGAGGCTCGTATGGACTGTCGGGACTCGGGCGTGCGATATCTTGGAGGGCTGGCATGTCAGCGGCATGCCCCCTGTCTCGGCGATATGTGGCCCAGGGTATGTGTACTTGTCATCCATAGCTGATCTCAAGAGAGTCACCGGCGTCGAGAGTTTGCATTGCGGCACCGTATACAACCTGGGGAGGGTCACTGAGCGGGGACTAAGGGGCTTAGCTCAAAGAGAAAGACGCTGGTGTCCTTTGTGTTTGAACGACTGGAATCACGAAACCTCTTATGAAATGTTGGCATGGCATTTTCATCTTGTGACCCGCTGTCCGTTGCATGACTGCATTCTCCGTGGAAGGTGCCAGAGGTGCGGCCGCCCGCAGCGTAGAAGGACCTCGTACGCAC
>NZ_JBGFFG010000593.1:0-1676 GCF_056175765.1 Pseudoxanthomonas sp. LjRoot204_2
GCCTATGCTTCCGACCGCGCCTATCTTGAGAAGCTTAGACGCAAGTTCGGAACCACTGTCATTGACAGTTTTCTGCGCAGGTCTGCCCAATGAGTTGCCTGCAAATAACGCTTGAAGCCATCCAGCACATCGCCCATCTCCACCTTGACGTAGATCTATCCAAGAGCGGACTGATGTGTTTAGTCGGCCGAAATGGTGCGGGAAAGACGACCCTGGTGAGAGCCCTTCGGAACCTCTCCAGCTCAGACACGTTCATACGAACGGCAACGCCTTATGCTTTTTCGGAGACCAGCCGGATCGTCTATGACCTGGATGGCACTCACGCGACCTTTGTCTATGACAAAGGAATTCGATCACTCAACTGCCACGAAACAATCCCGAAAGAACTGCGCGAACTGATCGCGGCAGAACTCCCTATGCCATACGGGAGCCGATTCAACTTCTTCAAGAGCGCTAGCGATGCCGACCCGGACATTCGGACAGCCATTGCTCTAATGACCTACCAACGTCCTGACGAGCTAATTGCCTTTCTTAACTCGGTCTACGAGACAGATCGCTACTCGGCAATGGCCGAAGTCCGGGTTAGAGGAAAGAGCTACTACGCTCTTGTCCGGGAAGATGGAACTTACATCCGTGAGGATTATCTCAGCTCCGGAGAGCACTTCCTCATCAACCTCTACCGGACAATCAAGGGACCTTCGAAGCTCTTGGTGATCGACGAGATCGACCTTTCTTTGGACGCGGCAGCTCAGGCGAATCTGCCCGCTTGGCTGCGCGAATTTTGCTATGGATACGAGTGCAAGATCCTGTTCACCACTCACTCTCTCGCATTGATGCGGCAACTTGAGACCGATGAAATCTTCTATATGGAATGCGACGCCGGCCATGTCTCCATCAAGCCTACGTCCTACAGCTATGCGATGGCGAGACTCTTCGGGTTCGCTGGATTTGACAGATACATTGCAACGGAAGACAAGAAGCTAATCTCGCTGACCCACCACTTGGTCAAGAGGTATTGCTCAACAACGCTACTAACTTACAAGGTCATTTATGTTGGAGGAGCGTCTCAGGTCGCGAGCCTCATCGAAAGCAATGAGTCGGACCAATTCTTGGCAGCGCCAGAGAAGGTGATTGCGATCCTTGATGGCGATCAATCCAAGGAGAAGTATGCTCAGCACCCGAGCATCCATATGCTCCCACTGAGCAGCGTGGAGAAAGCACTTTGGGCGGCGAGACAGCAAGATCCCGAGTTCCCCTTTACGACTACGCGGGATAACTTTACTAGCGAGAAAGATTTCGAGAACTACCTCAAAGACAAGAAGATCGCCACGCAAGAGCAGATCTTCGACTATCTAATCAGCAGGCACGAGGCCGGCTTCCAAAAAATTGCGGAAGTTCTAACTGGGCTTTTGCCTCCCCCTCACGGTTGAGGGCGACTTAGCGCCCCCGCGCAGGCGTGTTGCTGGAGCTGGGCCCTGATTGCGCCCCGCGTGGATGCAAACCTTCCTGGACGAAGGCGCGCATCTTACGCACCAACTCCTCTTGCTCTGTTTCGGCCAGTTGGGACATCACTAAGATCGCTTCCGCCATTGGCTCACTGGCAGCATGGAAATAGGCGACAGGAAGCTCCAAGGCTGCGGCCAGCTTCTCCATGCTTTCATTGTCCGGCATACGGT
>NZ_JBGFFG010000594.1:0-1673 GCF_056175765.1 Pseudoxanthomonas sp. LjRoot204_2
GCTGGGTGCTGGTCGGCGTCGGCCTGCTGGTGCTGTTCTCCAGCTTCCAGCTGATCGGCGAACAGGACCGTGGCGTCGTGCTGCGCCTGGGCAAGTACAACCGCACCATGCAGCCGGGCCCGAACTTCAAATTCCCCTGGCCGATCGAAAGCGTCACCAAGGTCAACGCCACCGGCGTGCGCACCTTCAGCAACAGCCTGCCGGTGCTGACGCGCGACGAGAACATCATCACCGTCTCGTTCAACGTCCAGTACCGCGTCGGCGACCCGCAGCTGTTCCTGTTCGGCACCACCGACGCCACCCGCGTGCTGGAGCAGACCGCGCAGAGCGCCGTGCGCGAAGTCATCGGCCGTTCCGACCTGGACGCCGCCCTCAACAACCGTGGCCCGCTGTCGGCCACCGCCGGGACCGCGCTACAGGCCTCGCTGGAGGCCTATCGCACCGGCCTGGTCGTCACCGAACTGAGCCTGCAGGACGCGCGTCCGCCGGAAGCCGTCAAGCCGGCCTTCGACGAAGTCAACAGCGCGCAGCAGGAAAACGAACGTGTCATCAGCCAGGCCCGCGCGTATGCGGCCAAGGTCGTGCCCGAGGCCCGCGGTAATGCGCAGCAGGTCCGTACCCAGGCCGAGGGCTACAAGACCGCCGCCATCGCCCGCGCGACCGGTGACGCGACCCGCTTCAGCCTGCTGCTGGACGAGTACCGCAACGCGCCGGAAGTCACCCGCAAGCGCCTGTGGCTGGATACCGTGCAGCAGGTGCTGGCCGGCAACCGCAAGGTGGTCGGCGGCGACAGCCGCCAGCTGATCTACGTGCCGATGGGCAACGCGCCGGCGACGACGCAGCCGCCGGCCGGTGTCATCCCGACCGAGGTGCTGCCGCAGGTCGAAAGCACCCCGTCCAGTTCCCGCAATTCGGCGCGCACGCCACGCCCGGCCGGCCGTGAGGAGGCGCAGCCATGAAGAATTCCCTGATCGTCGGCATCGTCGTGGCGGTGCTGCTGGGCCTGATGGGCTCGGTGTTCGTGGTGCGCGAAGGGCAGGTGGGCCTGGTGCTCAACCTGGGCCGCGTGGTGCGCAGCGAGATCGGCCCCGGCCTGCACTTCAAGCTGCCGCTGGTGGAAACCGCGCGCGTGTTCGATCGCCGCTTCACCGCCAATGAGTTCCCGCCGGAACGTTCGCTCACTTCCGAGCGCAAGGACGTCAGCGTCGACTTCATCGCCATCGGTTTCATCGTCAACGCGGCGGACTTCTACCGTGCGACCGGCGGCCAGGCCGAGCTGGCCACCGAACGCCTGGCGCCGATCATCAAGGAGTCGCTGCGCAACGAGATCAACTCGCGCACGCTGACCCAGCTGGTGTCGGGCAACCGCAATGAACTGATCGAGAAGCAGCTGCCCGCCATCAACGCCGGTGCCAAGAACCTCGGCATGCAGGTCGTGGACATCCGCTTCAAGCAGATCGACCTGCCCACCGACAGTGAAGTCATCGACCAGGTCTACAACCGCATGCGCGCGGAACGCTCGCAGGTGGCCAGTGCACTGCGTGCGCAGGGTGCCGAGCAGGCGACGATCGTCGAAGCACAGGCCAACCGCGATGTCGCCGTGCTGCTGGCCGAGGCCGAACGCGATGCGCAGAAGCTGCGCGGTGAAGGCGACGCCGAAGCCGCCCGCATCT
>NZ_JBGFFG010000595.1:0-1670 GCF_056175765.1 Pseudoxanthomonas sp. LjRoot204_2
CGCGCAACCTGCGCGGGAAGGCCATTCTGTACGCGGACAAGATGACCCGCTCGATGCAGGCGGCGATCGACGAGACCAGTCGTCGCCGGGAGAAGCAGGTGGAGTACAACCAGGAGCATGGCATCACGCCGAAGTCCGTGGCGCGCCCCATCGTGGACATCCTGGAAGGTGCCCGCAGTGAGGCGGCCAACGAGGGCAAGACGGGCCGCGGCAAGGCGCGTCGCGTGGCGGAAGAACCTGCCGAGTACGGGGTGATGGATCCGGCCAAGGCGGTAGCGAAGATCAAGGCGCTGGAGCAGCAGATGTACCAGCACGCCCGCGACCTGGAGTTCGAGGACGCGGCCCGCCTTCGCGATCAGATCCAGCGCCTCAAGGCGGCCAGCCTGGGGGGGTGATGCATGCCCTGTTCGCAGCGGTTGTCGGCGACCCTGCTTCCGGGCTAGAATTCGCGCCCCTGCAAAGGGCAGACCGGGCGGTTAGCTCAGCGGTAGAGCACTACCTTGACATGGTAGGGGTCACAGGTTCGAACCCTGTACCGCCCACCACGCTTCCAAAGCGTGGATTCCGGAGTTCTGGGGCCAGCCCGATGCGCCATCCGTATTCACGAGGTGGCCCGCGGAAACGCCGGCCGAGCGTGCGACATGAGCACTACCACCGCCTGAACCTGGTATTGCCCGAGGCACTGCATCCCGTAGGCGCCCTCGTGGCGCTTTTTTCATGTCGTTCGTTCGTCCCTGAACACCAGCCCGGCCATCCATGGCCGGACTTTCCGATGCCAAAGCCCTGTTCGCAGGCAACTGGATAGCCCAACCGATGATCACGATCACGCTCCCCGACGGCAGCCGCCGCGAGTTCGAGAATCCCGTCTCCGTCATGCAGGTGGCCCAGTCCATCGGCGCCGGCCTGGCCAAGGCCACCGTGGCCGGTGCCGTCGATGGCGTGCTGGTCGATGCCAGCGACATCATCGACCACGATGCCGCGCTGCGCATCATCACCCCGAAGGACGAAGAGGGCGTGGAGATCATCCGCCACTCCTGCGCGCACCTGGTCGGCCATGCGGTCAAGCAGCTGTATCCGGACGTGAAGATGGTGATCGGCCCGGTCATCGCCGAAGGCTTCTATTACGACATCTACAGCGAGCGCCCGTTCACGCCGGAAGACCTGGCGGCGGTCGAGCAGCGCATGCAGGAGCTGATCGCGCAGGACTACGACGTSRTCAAGAAGATGACGCCGCGCGCCGAGGTSATCGASGTCTTCAAGKCRCGYGGCGAGGAMTACAAGCTGCGSCTGRTCGAGGACATGGGTCCGGAGGTGACGGCCATGGGCCTGTACTACCACCAGGAATACGTSGACATGTGCCGCGGCCCGCACGTGCCSAAYACGCGCTTCCTGAAGGCGTTCAAGCTGACCCGCATTTCCGGCGCCTACTGGCGCGGCGACGCGAAAAACGAGCAGCTGCAGCGCATCTACGGCACGGCCTGGGCCGACAAGAAGCAGCTGGAGGCCTACATCCAGCGCATTGAGGAAGCCGAGAAGCGCGACCATCGCAAGATCGGCAAGCAGCAGGAGCTCTTCCACCTGCAGGAAGAGGCACCGGGGCTGGTGTTCTGGCACCCGAAGGGCTGGGCCATCTGGCAGGTGGTCGAGCAGTACATGCGCAAGGTCTACCG
>NZ_JBGFFG010000596.1:0-1651 GCF_056175765.1 Pseudoxanthomonas sp. LjRoot204_2
GCGGTTGATGATCGACAACGATGCGGTCAGCTTCACCGCCCGCTTCGGCGGCGTGAGCTACGCGGTCCATGTGCCGATCAGCGCGGTGCTGGCGATCTATTCGCGCGAGACAGGGCAGGGCATGGCGCTGCCGGACGACGTCCCGCACGACGCGGAGGCGAGCGGCGACCACGAGGATGCCGCGCATGCACAGGACTCGCCCCCCGATGACGACACCCCGCCGCCCGGTGGCGGCAAGCGTCCGCCGTTCCTGCGCGTGGTGAAGTAAGTCCGTTGCGTCGGGCGTCCGCCGTCTGCGGCGGTCAGTGCCGCTCGATCGACGTCACCGACGGGGTGACCGGTCCGACGAAGGCGACCAGCTGCCCCTTGCGCAGCACCAGGCGTCCGACATGGCGGTCGATGCCGTCGTGCGAGTACTCGAAGCGGAAGCTGCGTTCGAAGCCCAGCCACCCATCCTCGCCCCGGCGCAGGCGCCACCCGCTGGCATGCACGCTCTGGTCGAGCCAGATGACCCCGGCAGCTTCGCAGGCGTTCCGCCCCAGCGCGATGGCGCGCTCGGCCGCCGCGCGCGCCGCATTCCAGTAGGCGAAGGCGGCGCCGGCCGCGATCAGCCACAGCAGGGCGCTCAGCGGCGACATGCCGGCCTCACGGTGCGGGACCGAGTTTCATCGACAGGTCGATGGCGTGCACGTGCTTGGTCAGGCCGCCGATCGACACGAAGTCGACACCGTCGTCAGCGATGCTCCGCAGCGTGGTCAGGTCGACGCCGCCCGACACCTCCAGCGGAATGCGGCCCGCATAGGGAGCCGCCTTCGCGCGGCGGACGGCTTCCCGACGCGTATCGGCGTCGAAGTCGTCGATCAGGATGCGTTCGCAGCCCTCGGACAGTGCTTCGTCGAGCTGCGCCAGGGTTTCCACTTCCACGATCAGCGGCAACGACGGCTGCGCTTGGCGAGCCGTGCGTATGGYGGCGGCCAGCGATCCGGCGGCACGCACATGGTTCTCCTTGAGCATCACCGCATCGTAGAGACCGACGCGATGGTTCCTTCCACCGCCGCAGAGGACCGCGTACTTCTGCGCCAACCGCAAGCCCGGCAGCGTCTTGCGCGTATCCAGGACGGTGCACCCCGTGCCCCGCACCGCGTCGACATAGGCGGCGGTGGCGGTGGCGGTGCCGCTGAGGGTCTGCATGAAATTCAGCGAAGAACGTTCGGCAGTGACGAGCGCGCGCGTGCGCCCGGCGAGCGTGGCGAGCACGGTGCCGGGCTGCACCCGGTCGCCGTCCCGCACGCGCCAGTCGATGCGGACCTCCGGATCGAGTGCGCGATGGCAGGCCTCGAACCACGGACTGCCCGCCACGATGGCTGCCTCCTTGCAGAGCAGGTAAGCGATGTCGGCGGCGTCGGGCAGCAGGGCGGCGGTGACATCGCCACTGCCGATGTCCTCGGCAAGCGCGCGGGCCACATCCGACGCGATGGCATCCGCGGGCGGCGGCGTCGGGCGCGTGCTCATCGCGAGGGGAAGTCCCCCGCCTGCGCGGTGGCGATCGCCTCCTCGGCCAGCAGCACGGGAATGCCGTCCTCGACGCGATACACGGTCTTGCGGTCGTGCGTGACGAGCGCCTCGCGCAGCGGCTCGGCCTGCGTGGTGT
>NZ_JBGFFG010000597.1:0-1649 GCF_056175765.1 Pseudoxanthomonas sp. LjRoot204_2
GTTCACCGATTCCCAGTACGTGGCCGCCTACCTCAGCTCGATCAAGATCGCGGCCATCTCGACCTTCCTCGCGCTGCTGGTCGCGTACCCGATCGCCTATGTCATCGCCCGCATGCCCCCCTCGTCGCGCAATATCGCGATGATGCTGGTGGTGCTGCCGTCGTGGACGTCGTTCCTCATCCGCGTCTACGCCTGGATCGGCATCCTCAAGAACAACGGCCTGCTCAACAACCTGCTGATGAAGATCGGCCTGATCGACGAACCGCTGCAGATCCTGTACACGCCGATGGCGGCGTACATCGGCATCGTCTATTGCTACCTGCCCTTCATGGTGCTGCCGCTATACACCAACCTGGTGAAGCACGACCACCGCCTGCTCGAGGCCGCCTACGACCTCGGCGCCAAACCGTGGAAGGCGTTCTTCACCATCACCCTGCCGCTGTCGAAGGCCGGCATCATCGCCGGCTGCATGCTGGTGATGATCCCCGCGGTCGGCGAGTTCGTCATCCCCGAACTGCTCGGTGGCCCGGACACGCTGATGATCGGCCGCGTGCTGTGGGGCGAGTTCTTCAACAACCGCGACTGGCCGGCGGCGTCGGCGGTGGCCATCGTCATGCTGATCCTGCTGCTGATCCCCATCCTGATCTTCAACCGGGTGCAGCAGCGCGAGATGGAAGGGAGGCTGACATGAGCCGCACCGGACACCGCGCGGTCAACTGGACGATCCTGGGGCTCGGCTTCGCCTTCCTCTACGTGCCGGTCATCATCCTGATGGTGTATTCGTTCAACGAGTCGCGCCTGGCCACGGTGTGGTCCGGATTCTCGTTGAAGTGGTACGCCGAGCTGTTCCGCGATACGCAGATGCTGCAGGCGGCATGGATCAGCATCAAGGTCGCGTTCTGGACGGCGACGGCGGCCGTGGTGCTCGGCACGATGGCGGCCCTGGTGATGACGCGCATGCGCCGCTTCCCGGGCAAGACGCTGTTCGGCGCGTTGATCACCGCGCCGCTGGTGATGCCGGAAGTGATCATCGGCCTGTCGATCCTGCTGATGTTCGTCTCGCTCGGCCAGGTGGTGGGGCTGCAACCGCGTGGCATCCTGTCGATCTGGATCGCGCACGTGACCTTCACTCTGGCCTTCGTCACCGTGGTGGTGTCTTCGCGACTGTCGGAGCTGGACAAGTCGCTGGAAGAAGCCGCCATGGATCTGGGCGCGAACCGCATCAAGGTGTTCTTCCTCATCACGCTGCCGATCATCGCGCCGGCGCTGGTGTCGGGCTGGCTGCTGGCATTCACGTTGTCGCTGGACGACGTGGTGATCGCCAGTTTCGTCGCCGGACCCAGTTCGACCACGCTGCCGATGAAGGTGTTCTCGTCCGTGCGCATGGGCCTGAGTCCGAAGATCAATGCGCTCGCGACGCTGATGATCCTGGTGGTCAGCGTGGCCGCGTTCCTGGGCTGGTGGTTCATGGCCCGGGAAGAGAAGCGTCGCCAACGCGACATGCAACTGGCGCTGCAGGACAACGGGTAGCACCCTGGCGGTCACGCACCTCCGGCATCCAGGCCTTACCCGCAGGAGCCCCCCCCGGGCGCTCCTGCAAGGCAACGACGATCCGCTAACACATGCCGTCCGAAAATCCGGGCCGGGCA
>NZ_JBGFFG010000598.1:0-1647 GCF_056175765.1 Pseudoxanthomonas sp. LjRoot204_2
GTCCTGTCGCGCCAGTGCCTGGTCCCAGCGGTCCGACAGGGTCGCGGCGTTCTGCTGGAACTGCGCCGCAACACCTTCGATCAAGGCGGACGAGCGCGCTTCGAACGTGCCCGACAGTCGCTCGGTCAGCGCCCGCATCTCGTCGGTGAGCGCCGCATTGGATCGCTGCTGCTGCGCGATGGCGGTGGTCCAGGTCGCCGCCGCGGCGGCGTTGGCGGCATCGAAGCCCGCGTTCAAGCCGTCAAGTTGGCGCTGCACCGCCTGCGTGACGGTCGCCTGCATCGCGCTGCTCTCGCGCGCCAGACCCGCCAGGGTGGCCTCGGTACTCGGTTGCAGCGCGGCCACGACGGCGCGTGCGCTCGCGTCGACGCCGTTCTTCAGCACGCCTTCCAGCGTGCTGGCCAACTGCGCCTGCGCGGCTTCGGTGCGGTGATGGAAATCGCTCTGGCTGGCCATCAGCCGCTCGCCGGCGGCGGCGTTCTGCGTTTCGATCGACGCGACCATCGCCTGCAGGCGTTCGACCAGGTCCGGCATCAGCGCAGCCTGCTGTTGCAGCAGGCGGAAGGATTCTTCGCGCTTGAACGACTGCGAGTGGACATGCAGCGACGTCGCGATCTCGGCATCCAGCAGGTGCACGGCCTGCAGCCGCTCGCGCCGGCACAGGGCGGCCAGCAGCCCGAGCACGGCAGACGTGGCCACGCCGGCGATGGACGTACCGAACGCGAAACCCAGTCCCTTGACCGGTGCGGCCAGCGAACCGCGGATCGCATCGATGTCGGTCGCGCTTTCCAGCGCCAGACCGGTACCGCGCAGCGTTGCCATCATGCCCAGCAGCGTGCCCAGCATGCCCAGCAGCACCAGCAGCCCCACCAGATAGGGTGTCAGTGCCGGAGCGGGCAACGCGGTGCGCTCGCCCTCGATGCGCTGGCGCACCGAGGGGCGCAGGCTCGCCGGTAACGACGCCAGCCAGGTCGACAGGCCATTGCCGGCGGTGGACGTATCCGCCACCGCGCGCCGCAACGTGTCCGTCGCCTGGCGGTAGCGGTGCAGTTCCAGCGCGCCCGCGGCATAGCACAGGCCGATCACCAGGGTGACCACCACGCCGAGTGCGTGCGTGCCGATATACCCGATCCCGATCCAGGCGACGATGGCAAGACCCAGCAGGAACAGGGCGGCGGGAAACAGATGTCGGTTCATGGTGTTCCGGAAGCGTGCGAAGAACGAAGCGCGGCGAGCAGCGCGTCGATGGGATGGAAGCGGACATCCAGCTCGGCGAGGAGAATGTCCTGCAGGTCGCGGCGGAAGGTGGCGAGCCAGGCGGCATCCGTCGAGGGGGCGGCGCCCCTCAGTCGATCGAAATGCTGGCAGAGCAGGGCCGGGGTCGCCGCCAGCAGTGCCTGCTCCCGGGGACTTAGCGTCGTCTCCATGACGGCATCGACCTCGGCCAGCCGCGCCTGTGTCGCCGTGCCCGCCGCCAGTGCATCACGCAATCTCCCGCGCAACTGGCCGGTCGTCGCCTGCATCGCGCGCTGGAGGTCCAGGCAATGGCGACGGAAAGGCGCGACATCCTCCCCCGGCCATGCGTCGAGTCGGTCAGTGCGCATGATGGCGCCCTGCAGGGTCGCCCGTGCGCGCGCGCAGGCGGTC
>NZ_JBGFFG010000599.1:0-1642 GCF_056175765.1 Pseudoxanthomonas sp. LjRoot204_2
GTGCACAGCTAGAAGCCGCGCTGCGCCACCTGCGCGAGACCGATGAAGCCGCGCGCCGCGCCAGCGACATGCAGCTGGCCCAGGCCATCCTGGCGCGTTGATGTTCCCGCGTCGGCCATGGAGCCGACGCATCGGCGTGGTCCTGGCTTTTGCACTGCTGGGCCACGCGCTTCCTGCCTTCGCCCTTCGCGTCGATCCTGCGGGTCTCGACACGGCCCAGGTCGCATCCGCGCAGGCGCTCGTCGACGATGTCCTCGGCCGCTTGCCGCGCACGTGGCGAGACGGATTGCCGCCGGACCTCGTCCTGGGGTGGCGCGCCGATCTTCCGCGCGACGTGCAAGGCCGCCGTGTCGGCCACCGGCTGTGGCTCGACCGCGCCTTGCTGGATGACGCACGCGTCCCGGCGGCGCGCAAGGCGCTCGTCCACGAACTCGCGCATGCCTACGATCGCACCCATCGCAACGTGTTGTCCGGGGATGCGCGCCTGCGCGAGCTGGCCGGTTGGCAGCGCAGCGTGTTCCGCGTCGCCGGCCGGCGCAGCCGCAACGACTTCATTGCCCGGAGCCCCGATGCCTACGAGCTGACGCGGCCGTCGGAGTTCGTTGCCGTCAATCTCGAACATTTCGTGCTGGACGGCAGTTACGCGTGCCGGCGTCCGGCGCTGTACCGCTATTTCGCATCGCATTTCGGCGAATCGTCCGCGGCGGCCGAGTGCGCGGAGGGACTGCCTTTCCTCGAGGCGGATGCGGCACGCGGCGATGCTTCGCTGCTGGCGCTGGATCCCGCGCGCATCTACGAAGTCGACTACCTCCTGGCCGAGGGCARCAGCGAAGCGATGAGCCGCTGGGGCCACAGCATGCTGCGCCTGGTCGTCTGCGCGCCGGGGCGTGTGCCGGGGCCGGATTGCCGGCTGGACCTTGCCCATCATCGCGTGCTGTCGTTCCGCGCCTTCGTGGGCGACGTGCAGATTTCGAGCTGGCGGGGGCTGACAGGCTCGTATCCGTCGCGCGTATTCCTGCTGCCGCTGGACCAGGTCATCGAGGAATACACGAAGGTCGAACTGCGTGGCCTGCAATCCGTTCCGCTGCGGCTCCAGCGTGACGAGATCGCCTCGCTGCTCGAGCGTGCCGCACAACTCCACTGGAGCTATGACGGGCGCTACTACTTCATCAGCAATAACTGCGCTGTGGAAACCTGGAAGCTGCTGCACGATGGCGTGCCACGGCTTGCCGGGGAGCCATTGGCGAGCATCACGCCGACAGGGCTGCTGAGGAAGCTGGAACGGGCGGGCATCGCGGACCGTCGCGTGCTGGAGGATGGCGAACAGGCGCGCCGTCTCGGCTACTACTTCGAACCGATGAGCGCGCGCTACGAAGCGTTGTATTCCGTCGCCCGCCAGGCGCTTGCCCTGCCGCACGCCGATGCGCAGGCATGGTTGGCACTCTCGCCGACAGAGCGGGCGCCGTGGCTGTCGCAGGCCGACCTGAAGGCGAGCGCGGCTTTGCTCGTGCTCGAGAACGCCGCGCTGCGCCGCCAGCAGTTGCTGTTGCGCGATGAGCTGAAGCGGCGCTACCTCGGCCGCGACGTGCCTGTCGATGCCGCGCCCGCCGTGCAGGCGCTGAGAGCGTGGCTGGGCGATACC
>NZ_JBGFFG010000600.1:0-1641 GCF_056175765.1 Pseudoxanthomonas sp. LjRoot204_2
ATACTCGTTCGCTTGCCTCTGGGTTGTGCACCATGACCGACCGTTTCCAGCTCGTTTCCCCCTACTCGCCGGCCGGCGACCAGCCGCGCGCCATCGAGAAGCTGGTGGAGAATTTCCAGGCCGGGCTGGCGAAGCAGACGCTGCTCGGYGTGACGGGCTCGGGCAAGACGTACACCATCGCCAACGTGGTGCAGCAGGTCCAGAAGCCGACGCTGATCATGGCGCCCAACAAGACGCTGGCGGCCCAGTTGTACGGCGAATTCAAGGCGTTCTTCCCGCACAACGCGGTGGAGTATTTCGTCAGCTATTACGACTACTACCAGCCCGAAGCGTACGTGCCATCCAGCGACACCTTCATCGAGAAGGACAGCTCGATCAACGAGCACATCGAACAGATGCGGCTGGCGGCGACCAAGACGCTGCTGTCGCGCCCCGATGCGTTGGTGGTGGYGACCGTCTCCGCGATCTACGGCCTGGGCGCGCCGGAAGACTACCTGTCGCTGCGGCTGATCCTGTCGGTGGGTGAGCGGATCGACCAGCGCGAGCTGATCCGCCACCTGACCCAACTGCAGTACACGCGGAATGAGTACGAGCTGCAGCGCGGCACGTTCCGCGTGCGTGGCGAGATCATCGACGTGCATCCGGCCGAAAGCGATGCCGAGGCCGTGCGGATCGAGCTGTTCGACGGCGAGGTCGAGGGCATCAGCCTGTTCGACCCGCTCACCGGCGAGTCGCTGCGCAAGCTGCAGCGGTACACGGTGTATCCCAAGACCCACTATGCGACGACCCGCGAGCGGGTGCTGGCGGCCATCGAGACGATCAAGATCGAGTTGAAGGACCGGCTGGAGCAGCTGTACGCACAGAACAAGCTGGTCGAGGCCCAGCGCCTGGCGCAGCGGACCCAGTTCGATGTGGAAATGATGGCCGAAGTCGGCTTCTGTTCCGGCATCGAGAACTACTCGCGCCACCTGACCGGGAAGGCCCCGGGCGAGCCGCCGCCCACGCTGTTCGACTACCTGCCGGCGGATGCGCTGTTGGTCATCGACGAATCGCACGTCACCATTCCGCAGATCGGCGCGATGTACAAGGGCGACCGGTCGCGCAAGGAGACGCTCGTGGAGTTCGGCTTCCGGTTGCCTTCGGCACTGGATAACCGCCCACTGCGCTTCGAGGAATGGGAGGCGCGTTCGCCCCGCAGCATCTATGTGTCCGCCACCCCGGGACCGTATGAAATGCGCGAGTCCGCGGGCGAGGTCGTCGAACTCGTGGTGCGGCCCACCGGCCTGATCGACCCGGAAGTCGAGATCCGTCCCGTAGGCACGCAGGTCGACGACCTCCTGTCCCAGATCAACGAGCGCGTGGCGTGGGGCGACCGCGTCCTGGTCACCACGCTGACGAAGCGCATGGCGGAAAACCTGACCGAGTACCTGGGCGAGCACGGCATCAAGGTGCGCTACCTGCACTCGGACGTGGACACGGTGGAGCGCGTGGAGATCATCCGCGACCTGCGTCTGGGCAAGTTCGACGTGCTGGTCGGCATCAACCTGCTGCGCGAGGGCCTGGACATGCCGGAGGTGTCGCTGGTCGCTATCCTCGATGCGGACAAGGAAGGATTCCTGCGCTCCACGGGCTCGTTGATCC
>NZ_JBGFFG010000601.1:0-1640 GCF_056175765.1 Pseudoxanthomonas sp. LjRoot204_2
GGCATGGCCTTCATCCGCCTTAAGCCCTGGGACGAGCGCGACGTGACCGTGCCGGAGTTCATCCAGCAGGCCAACCAGCGCTTCTACGGCATCAAGGGCGCGCAGATCTTCGTGGTGAACCTRCCGACGATCCAGGGCCTGGGCCAGTTCGGCGGCTTCGACATGTGGCTGCAGGACCGCGCAGGCCTGGGCGAAGAAGCCCTGATGGCGGCGCGCAACCAGCTGTTGGGGGCGGCCGCGCAGGATTCGAGCCTGATGGCGGTGCGACCGAATACCCTCGAGAACGCACCGCAACTCCAGCTGCACGTGGATCGGGTGCAGGCTCAGGCGATGGGCATGTCGTTGAGCGACATCTACAACGGCATCCAGCTGATGCTGGCGCCGGTGTACGTAAACGACTTCTTCTATGAAGGCCGCATCAAGCGCGTGAACATGCGCGCCGACGCGCCGTACCGCACCGGCGCCGAGTCGCTGGCGAGGATCTATTCGCCGAGCAGCCAGCAGAGCGACGCCAACGGGGGCCGGGCGATGATCCCGTTGTCGAACGTGGTGCAGTCGTCGTGGGCCTCGGTGCCGCCGTCGCTGTCGCGCTACAACGGCTACTCCGCGGTGAACATCAATGGCTCGGCGGCGCCGGGCAGTTCGTCCGGCCAGGCGATGACGACGATGGAGAACATCGTCACCGACCAGCTGCCACAGGGCTTCGGCTACGACTGGAGCGGCATGTCGTACCAGGAGATCCTGGCCGGCAACAGCGCCACGCTGCTGATGGTGCTGTCGATCGTGGTGGTCTTCCTCTGCCTTGCCGCGCTGTACGAGAGCTGGTCGATCCCGGTGGCCGTGCTGCTCGTGGTGCCGCTGGGTGCGCTGGGCGCGCTGGCCTTCACCATGCTGCGGGGTCTTTCCAACGACCTGTTCTTCAAGATCGGGCTGATCACCATCATCGGCCTGKCGGCGAAAAACGCCATCCTGATCRTCGAGTTCGCGGTGATGGAGCGCAAGCAGGGCAAGACGTTGCGCGACGCGGTGATCTCGGCGTCCCACCTGCGCTTCCGTCCCATCCTGATGACCTCGTTCGCCTTCATCATGGGCGTGCTGCCGATGGCCATCTCGACCGGCGCGGGTGCCAATGCCCGCCATGCCATCGGCACCGGCGTCATCGGCGGCATGTTCTTCGCCACCTTCCTGGGCCTGCTGCTGATCCCGGTGTTCTTCGTGGCCGTAAGACGCGTGCTGGGCGACAAGATGGACGAGCCGTCGAAGGAGTACCTGCTGGAGCGGGACAAACCGGCCTCGCGCTGAGCCTCGCCCTCCGTTCGAAAAGCCCCGGCCAGGCCGGGGCTTTTCGTATTCCGGGCTGCGGACAACGGCAGCCCAGCCCTGCCCGCAATCCCGGGCAGGCAAGGTCGGCACCGAGGCCCCTTTCCACCCGCCTGACCTCCCGCACTTCTTGCGGCCGTCTCAATTCGTGATAATCCGCCGATTGATCCTGTCGATCACCCCGCCCCCCGTTCGTCGTCCTGAACGATCTCCCCCGCCCTGCCGAAGACATCCCCATGACACGGAAAGACCCAGCCGCAAGGAAAACACCCTCCACCACCCGCCGCATGATCCTGATGCTGATCGCCGTGGCGGTGATC
>NZ_JBGFFG010000602.1:0-1635 GCF_056175765.1 Pseudoxanthomonas sp. LjRoot204_2
GCGAAGGGGCCGCCGCTGGCGGCGATGAAAGCACCGCGGTGGGCGGCACCACCTTCTTCGGCCTCATCAACACCCGTGCCAGCGGGACCGGCAGCTCGGCCTTCGGCAACGGAGCCTGGGCCACGGGCGAGTACAGCACTGCGCTCGGCCACAACAGCTACGCCGATGGCGAAGAGAGCGTGGCCGTGGGCGTGAACGCCGTGGCGGGGGCGACGAACAGCGTCGCGATCGGCGCCAACTCCTGGAACGACCGCGACGACACCGTCTCGGTGGGCGACGTGGGGGCCGAACGCCAGATCACCAATGTGGCCGCGGGTACGGAAGGCACGGATGCGGTGAACCTCGACCAGTTGAACGCGCTGGCCGACGCGTCGGAGAACGCCACGCGCTACTTCAAGGCCAATGGCGCGGGCGACGGCAGCGATGACGCCACCGCGACCGGCGATTACGCGACGGCGTCCGGTTCGGCGGCGCTCGCGGAAGGTGTCGGTGCGACGGCCACCGGCTCCGGTGCCTTCGCCCTCGCGAACGGCGCCACGGCCAGCGGCTTCAATGCGACCGCGACCGGCGAGAACAGCGTTGCCAACGGCGCGGGAGCGCAGGCGACAGGCGCCGGCGCGGTCGCGCTCGGTGGCCAGCGTCCGCTGCTCGACGACAACGGCGACCCGGTCCTCGACGAGGACGGCAATCCGGTCTACGCCAGCACGGAAGCCACTGCAGACGATGCGACGGCCGTCGGTGCAGGCGCCGTCGCCAGTGAAAGCGGTGCGACGGCGATGGGTGCGGGAGCCACCGCCTCCGGTGCGTACGCCACGGCCAACGGTACGGAAAGCGCGGCGTCCGGCCTGCAAGCCACGGCAACCGGTTTCCGCAGCGATGCCGCGGGCGATGCCGCGACGGCCGTGGGCGGATACAGCAGTGCCTCCGGGTTCGCCGCCTCGGCGTTCGGCTACGGTGCCGATGCCAGCGGAGAGAGCGCGACGGCACTGGGCTTCGGTGCGACCGCGAACAACTACGACAGCACGGCACTGGGCTCACGCGCGCTTGCCAGCGGCGACAACAGCGTCGCCGTCGGCGGCGCGTTCTTCGGGGCCCTGGCGACCGAAGCTTCCGGCGATTACTCGGTCGCCGTCGGCGGGGGCGCCTACACGCCCGGCGTCAATGCGGTGGCGCTGGGCAACCTGGCGACCGCCGAAGCCGACAACAGCGTCGCGATCGGTGGCGATTCGGTCGCCGACCGCGAGGACACGGTGTCGGTCGGCAGCGCGGGTAGCGAGCGGCAGGTCACCAACGTCGCCGCCGGTACCCAGGCGACCGATGCGGTCAATCTGTCGCAGTTGAGCCTGGTCGCCAGTTCCTTGGGCGGTGGCGCCGGTTTCTCCGGCGGCGTGTTCATCGCGCCGAGCTACACGATCCAGGGCACGTCGTACAACAACGTGGGCGCGGCATTCACCGCCGTCGATGCCAAGCTCAACGAGCTTTACGGGATGTACAACGGGTTGAGCAGCGGCACCTCCACCGCATCGACCGCCGCGACACCGCCAGCACAGGCCAGCCAAGCGCATTCCAGCGGAGAATCGGCCTCCGCGCCCGGCACCGGTGGTAATGCATCGTCGCCGACACGCGGCACGGCGA
>NZ_JBGFFG010000603.1:0-1599 GCF_056175765.1 Pseudoxanthomonas sp. LjRoot204_2
GGCGAGGAGTACGCCCGTATCGGGGTCCCGGTGTTGGCGACGACGGGCTACTTCGATGGTGCGCAGGCGGGCGTTCTGCACTATTTCCGCCAGCACCTGYGCCACCGCGCGGACGCCGACCACACGCTGGTCATCGGTCCCTACGAACACATCACCATGCAGGCGGGCGTGCCTCCGAGCGTGCAGGGCTATGCACCGGATGCCGCTGCGCGCATCAACCTCCAGGCCCTGCGGTTAGCCTGGTTCGATCATGTCTTCAAAGGCGCACCGAAACCCGACCTGCTCGCCGGCCGCGTGAATTGGCAGGTCATGGGTGCCGATGCGTGGCGCCATGCTGACACGCTGRAGACGATGGCCACACGCACGCAGTCGTGGTGTCTGGCGCCTGGCGCGACGATCGACACCTACACGCTTTCCCCGCGATCGCGTCCAGGCGTTGTGGCGTCGCAACGCGTTGACTTCAGCGACCGCCGAGACGCGGACTGGGCACCGCCGCAGCAGGTTGTCACGACCGGACTGGATCCGCACCTGGGCCTGGCATTCGTGGGCGACGCCGTGATGCAGGAGATCGAACTCGCGGGCCCGTTCGGTGGCGTGCTCGACTTCACCGTCAACAAGCGAGATGTCGACCTGACCATCGGCGTCTACGAACGGAATGCGGACGGCGAATACCTCGATCTTGCATGGTGGCTACAACGAGCGAGCTACAGCGAAGACCGGCGGCAGCGGCGCCTGTTGCAGCCGGGCGAGCTCCAACGCCTTGTCGTGAAGGACACGCGCGTGATCGGACGCAAGCTGGCCGCCGGCAGCCGGCTGGTGGTGACGATCGGCGTGAGCAAGCAAGCCGACCGCCAACTCAACCTGGGCAGCGGCAAGGATCCTTCCGTCGAAACCGTTGAAGACGCCGGCGAGCCTCTCGAGATCCAGTGGCAGGGCAGCRGCTGCCTGACCTTCGGGATACGCGACTGACAAGAACGAAGACGGCTTGCGGGAGAAAGCCGAACGCTGACCGCGCGGGCCCGTGCCGCTCAACGCAGCGCGCTGCGCGTCACCTGCCGTCTCGCGACACCCAGCAACAAAGGCAGTGCCATCGCCCACGCAATCGCGAGCCAGCACACGCCCCGCCACGCTGGCACGGGGAACTGCGCGGCGTCCCATCCGCGGGTCGCTGCCAGGTAGGCCAAGGGACCGCCGATACCCCCCAGCAACGCGGCGGCCCAAGGATGCGGTTGCAGCGACCGCATGCCCGTATGGGCCGTGACCGCCAGCGATGCCCACAGCGCCAGGATCCACGGTGGCGCCATCGCGCTACCGAAGGTGGCGGCGCGATAGACCACCCAACCCTGCCACGCCGCCACGCCGTCGACGACCACCCCGCACAGCACCGCGAGTACCACCAGGCGAATCTCGTCCCCGGGCCGCGGCGCGCTTCGCAGATGCAACGCGACAAAGGCGAACGCCGCGAGCACCCCGGGCCATGCCTGTCCACGCCCGGCGGCGATCACGGCAACGAACCACACCCCCTGGTTGCCGAGCAGATTGAGGATCAAACGTGTCGCATCGGCACGCATTGCGTCGTTCCGTGAGGGCTGCCGTACA
>NZ_JBGFFG010000604.1:0-1598 GCF_056175765.1 Pseudoxanthomonas sp. LjRoot204_2
TCCTTCTCCCCGCTCGGCGGGGAGAAGGTGCCCGAAGGGCGGATGAGGGGCGAGCGCAGGAATAAACCTCGCGGCATACATTGCGATTGTTGCGATGGCGCCGCATGTCCCGGCTCTTGGTCTTCGTTCGCCCCTCACCCGCCTYCGGCACCCTCTCCCCGCTTCGCAGGGAGAGGGGGTGTGTCAGGACTCGAAGAACGCCAGCTTCTTCGCCCGCGGCAACCGTTTGAGGTGCGCTTCCGCACGCGATGCCGCACTGCGGTCGGGATACGCGCGGCTGGCCAGCAGCTGCACGGGAGGATTCGCACGCGTGTACTTCGCGCCGGTCCCGGCGACATGCGCGGCGTAGCGTGCGTCGAGGCGGTTGGTGATGCCGGCGTAATACGCGCCGCTGCGACACTCGAGCAGGTACACGCACCAGCGACCCGGCGCGTCGTCGGCGTCAGGCGTGCGCACGATGGTGCGGCTGGTTCTCGTGCGTGGTGAATGCCTGGCGGATGTGTTCGCGCAGGTCGTCATCGTTCCACGGCTTGGTCAGGAAGCGGTAGATCTCGCCGCGGTTGATCGCCTCGGTGACGGTCGCCAGGTCGGTGTAGCCGGACAGCACCAGCCGGATCGTGTCAGGGTAGAGCACGCGCACGCGGCCGAGGAACTCGGTGCCGCTCATGTCCGACATGCGCTGGTCGGACAGGATGACTTGCACGTCGTTGGTGGCCAGCAGCTCGAACGCGTCGGTGACGTTGCTGGCGGCCAGGATGCGGTAGCCATCGCGACGGAACAGGCGCACCAGCGAGCGCAGGATGTTCTCTTCGTCGTCGAGAAGCAGCAGGGTGCGGTCGGGCTTGGTGGCGGCGAAGGCATCGGCGCGCAGGTAGCGGCGGCGCAGCACCGCGCCGGCATCCTCGGCCGACATCGGCTCGCCGAACAGGTGGCCCTGGAACATGTCGCACTGGTTCCTGCGCAGGAAGCCCAGCTGCGTATCGGTTTCCACGCCGTGCGCGATGACTTTCATGCCCAGCTGGTGGCCCATCGCGATGATGGCGCAGGTGATGGCGACCTCGCGGTTGCCCGAGGGCACGCCCTTCACGAAGTTGCGGTCGATCTTGATCTTGTCCACCGAAAAGCGGACCAGCGAATCCAGGTTCGAGTCGCCCATGCCGAAGTCGTCCAGCGTCAGCCGCACGCCTTCGCGGTGCAGCTGCGCCAGCGTGCGGTGGACCAGGTTCATGTCCTTGGCGAGCGCATTCTGGCGCACCTCCAGGACCACCATCTGCGGCGGGATGCCGGCCTCCTGCATGGCCTCCAGGACTTCGGGCACGAAGCTGGGGCGCAGCAGTTGCAGCGTGGACACGTTGACCGCGATCTCGAAGTCGTCGAAGCCCCAGTCGCGCCAGACGCGCGCCTGCTTGAAGGCGTTGCGCAGCACCCAGTCGCCGATCTGGACGATGACGCCCAGCTTTTCGGCCACGTGCATGAAGCGCTCGGGCACCAGCAGGCCAAGGGCCGGCGAGTACCAGCGCAGCAGCGTCTCCATGCCGACCACGCGTCCGTCGTGGGCATTGATCTGCGGCTGGTAGAACAGGCGCAGTTCGTTGTGG
>NZ_JBGFFG010000605.1:0-1588 GCF_056175765.1 Pseudoxanthomonas sp. LjRoot204_2
CGGCATCCTGCGTGCGTTGCGCGACCGTCTGCACGGGGCGCGCCAACAGCGCCGTGCGCGCAGCGGCGTCCAGCACGGTCCAGTCGTATACGGGGGCGGGCGAAGCGCTCATGCCAGCGACCTCTCGACCGACAGCACCATCAGGCCCTGGGCCCCGGCGCGCTGCAGTTCCTCCAGCCGTTGCCAGGTCACCGCACCATGGCACATCGCCTGCAGCGAGACCGGCCCCTCTTCGCCGCCCGGCAGCGTGACCAGGCCTTCGCTGTCGGTGAGCAACCGCGACAGCGCCGGCACGGTGTCGCGCTCGGCGCGGAACATCAGCAGCTTGCTGTCCTTCAACTTCAGCACACCGTCGAGGCGACGCAACAGCATGTCGGCGAGTCCGGCGCGGGCATCGTCGAACTCGCGCGCGGGACCCGCCAGCACGGCTTCACTGTCGAGCAGCGTCTCGACCGGCTTGAGCTGGTTGGCGGCCAGCGTGGCGCCGCTGGAGACGAGATCGCAGATGAGGTCGGCGGTGCCGAGCTTCGGAGCGATCTCGACCGAGCCGGACAGCTCGACCACCGCCGCATCGATGCCCCGCGCCTGCAGCCACTGGCGCAGCACCGACGGATAGCTGGTGGCGATGCGCAGGCCCTGCAGCTGTGCAGGACCGGTCCATTCCCAGCTGTCGGGGACGGCCAGCATCAGCCGGCAGCTGCCGAAGCCCAGCGGGCGCAGTTCGCGGTATGCCTGCGGCAGGCCGATCAGGGCGCGCTCGCCGGCCTGTTCGTCCAGCTCGTTGCGACCGACGATGCCGAAGTCGCAGACACCATCGGCGATCAGGCCGGGGATGTCGTCGTCGCGCACCAGCAACAGGTCGACCGGCAGCGATTCGCCGTAGCAGAACAACTTGTCGCGGCTCTCGCGCCAGCTCAGGCCGCAGGCGGCCAGCAGCGTGCGTGCCGGCTCGGCCAGGCGACCGCTTTTCTGGATGGCGATGCGCAGGCGATCGCGCGTCGCGGGGATCAGGGAAGGACTCATGAGGGAACTCAGTGGGAGGCGGAAGCCGTCGCAGCCTGCTGGCGCTGGACGGCAGTGGCGTAACCGCCGGCGCCGCGCTCCAGCGTGCGGGCGACACGGCCGATGGTGGTCACGCTGACCTGGGTCAGGTCGTGGATTTCGCGGTACGGAACGCCCTTGAGAAGCAGGGGCACGACGCGCCAGCGGTCGGACATGGCCTCGAGTTCGGCGGGCGTGCACAGGTCCTCGAGAAACGCCCGCACCTCGCCAGCCTCCCCCAGCGCGGCCAGCGCCTCGGAAAGCGCCTGCAGCGGGCCGTCGGAGGCATCCGGAAGGTCGTGGGCGGAGCGGCGTTTCATGCGACCGGTTGATCCAATGTATTAATGCGTTAGTACATTAGTCGGATTGTTGCACGGCGTCAACCACACCCGCCCCTGTCTGGATGCCGCCGCCAATTGCGTTGTCACCGACAGGAACGCACGGGACCCTCGATGGACGGGAGCGGACAGGGACGATGAGTACACTGCCAAGGACGCCCGAACGCCGGACGGGGAGCCCCGCCGGCCTGCAGGGCACCCCCGAGGGG
>NZ_JBGFFG010000606.1:0-1588 GCF_056175765.1 Pseudoxanthomonas sp. LjRoot204_2
GCATTCGACGGCCTTGATCCTGCTCAATCGCCCGCCGCCGGGGCGGGGGGCGGATCGCCGCGCCGGTGGAAGCAGAGTTGCTCGACGACGCGTCGCATCGGACGTGCCGCCAACAGCAGGTTCACCGGAACATCGAACTGCGCGTGGTCGAAGGCCCATCGCAGGGCGCGCTTGAACGCAAACCCCGGGACCGGCGGCGGCGACGCCACATCCGGCCCGGCGCGTCCCGACAKGGAGCGGGCCAGGCTGCGTCCCACCATCGCGCCGTGCCTCAGTCCGGCATGGATGCCGCCTGCCGTCAGCGGCGACACCATGCCCGCCGCATCGCCGATCAGCACGATGTCTTCGCGCTGCATCGGCCGGACCGGACCGCCGCAGGGAATCAGCCCCGTGCGGATGCTGTCGGGTCGTCGCGTGACGGACAGTCCGGTCATCGGCGCGACGTGCTGGAGGAAGCCCGCCATGTCCGGCACATGCGTGCCGCCGGAGCGGTATCGCCGGGCGAGACCGGCCTGCACGCCGGTCGGTGTCTGCGCTACCCAGCCCAGGTAGCCCGGCGCGAAGCGCTTGCTGATGAAGCAGTGCAGGGCATCGGGTTCGCGCAGGGCGAAGCCGTCGAACTCGTATTCCACGCCATGGAGATACTGGTCCACACGACCCAGCCCCAGCTTCTCCGCGACCCGCGAGCGTGCGCCGTCGGCGCCGACGAGCACGCGGGCCTCGCCGATACCGTCCAGCCGCCATCCGGTTGTCGTACGGGTGGCGTCACGGAAGGCAAGGCCACGTTTCAGCTCGACGCCGCAGGCTTCGGCGCGCTGGCCCATCCAGCGCAGCAGCGCCGGTGTATCGGTGGTGTAGAAGCGATAGCCCTCCGCGCCGAGCCGCACGCTGCGCAGGTTGGGGGCGTACAGGCGCACGTGCGGCACGGCACGCACGAGTGCCGGCGGCAAGCCGGCCAGCAGCGGCGCATCGCAGGCTTCCTGTACCAGGATGCCGGTGGTGTGCATGCGTTCGCCGAGGTCCTGCTTGCGGTCGATCACGCAGACCCGCAGGCCATGCATGGCAAGTTCCCGTGCGCAGGCGAGGCCGGCGAAGCCGGCCCCCACGACGATCACGTCATAACGGCAATCCTGCATGATCTGGCACGCGCTCCATCACGGAAAGGCGTGCAGCGTGCAGGCCGTTCGCGGAGCGGCGATGAAGTCGCCATGAAGTCCGCGCCTCCGATCCGCACATGCGAAGAAGGCGCCCGTGGGCGCCTTCTTGGTGTCGCTTCAGCCGTGGCCACCGCCGCGGGGGCCGCGCTGGCCGCCACCGCCGGGCCTTCCACCGCCTCCACCCGGTCGACCGCCAGGACCACGGCCGCCTGCAGGACGACCGCCCGGCCCTGGCCGCGGACCGGCCTGCTGCGGGCGATTGCCGCCGCCAGGCCGTCCCTGCGGACGCGGGCCGCGCGGCTGCTGGCCGTACGGATTGAAACCGGGGTTGGCATGGTCGGAGGGAAAGCTCGGCGCGCTGGCCGGGTGGCCGTACGGACGCGCCGCACGTTGCGGCTTGCCGGCGCCCTGGCCGCCACGCGGTCCACGTT
>NZ_JBGFFG010000607.1:0-1574 GCF_056175765.1 Pseudoxanthomonas sp. LjRoot204_2
GGGCAGCGCAAGGGCAGCGCCAGTACGGCCGACCTGCGCGAGGAAAGCCTGGAAGCGACGGTGGCGCAGGCCTGCGCCATCGCCCGTTATACCGAGGACGACGAGGCAGCCGGGCTGGCCGATGCGGCGCTGATGGCGTCCGATGCCCCCGACCTCGACGTCTGGCATCCGTGGGCGCTGGAGATGGACCACGCGGTCGACCTGGCGATGGCCTGCGAGGCGGCGGGACGCGAGGCCGACGCGCGCATCGAGAATTCCGACGGCGCGTCCGTCGGCAGCGGCGAAAGCCTGTCGGTGTACGCGAATTCGCACGGGTTCGTCGGCAGGGAGCGGGAGACCCAGCACACGATCGGCTGCGCCTTGATCGCAGGACAGGGCGATGGCATGCAGCGCGACGGCTGGTACAGCACGGCGTTGTCGCATCTGGAACTGGACGATCCAACGTCGATCGGGCGCAAGGCAGCACAACGCACGGTCTCCAGGTTGCAGCCGCGGCCGCTGGCGACGGGTGCATATCCCGTGCTGTTTTCCGCTGAGGTCGCCCGGTCGCTGATCGGCCACCTGCTCGGCGCGGTATCGGGGGGCGCGCTGTACCGGAAAGCCAGCTTCCTGCTCGACCACGTGGGCCAGCGGATCTTCCCGGACTGGTTCGCCATCGAGGAGCTGCCGCTGTTGCCGCATGGGCTGCGCTCGGCGGCGTTCGATGCCGAAGGCGTGGCGACGAAGCGTTCGCATCTGATCCGCGACGGCGTGCTGGAGCGCTACGTGCTGGGAAGCTATTCGGCGCGCAAGCTCGGCCTGCAGACCACCGGCAACGCCGGTGGCGTCCACAACCTGCAGGTGCAGGCCAACGCCGGAGGATTCGAGGACCTGCTCGCGGGCATGCGCACGGGACTGCTGGTCACCGAGCTGATGGGGCAGGGGGTGAACGGCGTGACCGGGGATTACTCGCGGGGTGCGGCCGGCTTCTGGGTGGAAGGCGGCACGCTCGCCTACCCGGTCGACGGCATCACCATCGCCGGCAACCTGAAGGCCATCTTCGCCGGCATCGAGGCGGTGGGGCGCGACGTGGATCGTCGCTCGCATGTCGGCATCGGCTCTGTCCTGGTCGGCCGGATGACCGTCGCGGGCGAGTGACGGGGCGCGGCTGCGCGACCCTGGCCGACGGCGCCATCGTTACCCGTTATGCYTGGCGTGCGGAGTGCTGCGGGGGATCGCGGCGCTCGACCGCCCACCACAACACTTTCGGGGAATCATCCAGATGAGCGAATTCGACAACGTCACAGCACCTCCGCCGCCGGCCACGGGCGATGCACCGCAGGACCAGCGCACGATGTCGCTGCTGGGGCACCTGCTGGGCATCATCACCGGGCCGATCGGCGCGCTGGTCATCTGGCTGGTGAGCAAGGACGACGCTTCCAAGGGCTTCGTCGTCGACCAGTCCAAGGAAGCGCTGAACTTCCAGATCACCGTGCTGATCGCGTTCGTGATCTCCTGGATCTTGGCCTTCGTGCTGATCGGCCTGCTGCTGATGCCGCTGATCGGCATCGCCAATCTCGTGCTCTGCATCATCG
>NZ_JBGFFG010000608.1:0-1562 GCF_056175765.1 Pseudoxanthomonas sp. LjRoot204_2
GTGGTGGACGGCATTGGCGCGTGAGTTCCCTTGCTCGTGGCGACCATGCCCCGGTGGCGGGGACAGGTCGAGTGTAGGCCAAAGCGTGATGGCGGGCACGCTGCGGAGCCATGCCTGTAGAGCGGCGGCGCCCGCGGATTCTTGAGTGGCTGGACGATAATCCGGCGTCGACGCTCACTGCGATGCCCCGATGTCCCGTCTCGCCTCCACCCTCGACCCACGCATTCCTGCGGGACGTGTCCGCCTGGCTGCGATGGCCGCGATGGCCGCCGCCCTCGGCTTCCTCCTGGTCGCGGGATCGTTGCAGATGGTGCGTGGCGATCTGGACTGGCAGCGCGCAACGCTGAGCCAGTACCTGCTCGGTCCCTGGGGACTGCTGCTGCGTAGCCTCTATTGCACGCTGGCGGTGGCCATCGTGGTGCTGGCGTGGGCGCTGCATGCGCAGTTGTCGGCGACGGCGCGCAGCGCGGCACCGCTGCTGCTGTTCAGCACGGGCGCCTTCGCGCTGGCGGGCGTGGCGATAGGCGATTCGTGGTTGCCGCAGGTCGCGCCGGACTTCCACGCCTGGTTCCATCACACCTGCGCGATCACCGCGTTCCTGTGCGTCACCACCGGGATGCTGCTGCAGGCGTGGCGTTTCCGGCTGGACGCTCGTTGGCGCCGCCATTTTCCGGTGGCGGCTGCATGGTCGAGCGCCTGCTATGCGCTGCTTTGGCTGCACGCACTGTGGCCGCCGGCCGRGCAGGGGTGGGTACAGAAGCTGCTGATCGCACTGATCGTCGCGGCGATGTGGCTGGCGGGCTCGTGGCTCTGGCGGATGCAGCCCGGTGCGGGGGCCGCTTCGCGACGCTAAGCTGCAGCCTCACGACGGAGGAAACCCCATGATCCAGCGGTTCGATGTAGGCCCGCGGCTGTCCGAGATGGCCATCCACAATGGCGTGGTGTACCTGGCCGGGCAGGTCGCCGAGGACGCGACACAGGAGATCGCCGGACAGACCCAGCAGGTACTCGGCGAGATCGATGCATTGCTGGCCCGCGCAGGCACGGACAAGACGAAGATCCTGCGTGCCGAGATCTTCATCAAGGACCTGCAGGATTTCGAAGCGATGAACCGCGTGTGGGATGCATGGGTGCCGGAAGGCAATGCGCCGCCGCGCGCGACCGTGCAGGCCACCCTGGCGCGTCCCGCATGGCTGATCGAGATCGTGGTGACGGCGGCCCTCTGACCGATGGCGAAGCGCAATCCGCCACCTTGGCAGCGTCCCGCACCGATACGACGCGGTGGCCCCTCGACGCTGAGCCCGGCCCAGGTGGAAGAGGCGCGCGCCCGTGCCGTAGCCGCGGGCCGCCGGTATCCCAACCTGATCGACAACATGCACGTGGCCGCCAAGGCCAGGCGTGTGTCCGGCGTCGGCGAAACGGCGCGCGACGAAGCAGAGTGAACGTGGAAGCCGCGTGAGGACCAGCATGCACATCGCGCCGTAAATGTCTGTAATAAAACTGCTTTGAAACGCTAACCGGGCCTCAACAATCCATCGCGTATCGTGCGCCCCACGTTCCGC
>NZ_JBGFFG010000609.1:0-1551 GCF_056175765.1 Pseudoxanthomonas sp. LjRoot204_2
GCGCTGTCGCCCGCCTATACTACCCGATGGGACCAGCTACTAAAAGTTAGTTAATCTCACCAGTTCCACGCATTGTAGATTCCGAAAACCTGGGAAAGCTCGTGTGGAGCACCACTGTCAACGATGGAACCCGTATAAGAATACTGGGCAGATTTGGGCTCCTTGCTTACATCGTTGGGCTGATAAGGTTTTAGGGAAATCTTGTCGGCCATTGCCCAATACGGCGTATTGATAGTCTTAAGCCACGTAAAGAGCCGAGCCTCCCCACCCGCGGCTTCGACGTAGGCGCGCGCAGCTTCAAGGCTTCGGCCAGAAGTGCATATGTCATCGACAACCAATACAACCTTACCACGCAGACTAATTGCCCCCTTGTTGGGAGTAACAGCGAGATTTTTATGGGGATAAGTATTAAGCTGAATGGTGCGCAATTGATTTGAAAATTCCCGGTCGGCCGCTTTTATCGGTTGGCTTTTATCGGCTGTCGTGTGACGCACAATGAGATCGTGATAGAAGCTCATTCGAAAGCACTTTCCCAGCCGCATTAAAGCAACCTGGAGACTGGCATCCTTAGGCTGATCGGATTTAGCCTGATGCCCTGGATAGGTGCAAATGTAGTTAACACCCTCCAATAGCCCACCGAAGTAGAGAGTCGATATGGTTAGAAGAAACCAAAACTCAGGGTGACCATAGCCAAACTTTGCCGCAGCCCTGGCGTCTTCTCCAAAAAGCGAATAAGCCTGGACCTTCGTGGAGAACGGCCCTGCAGCATGAAAGTTTAGCGATCCATCCTTGATTCCGAAGAAGAGTGGATGGCTACGCATAGCGAAAACAAAGCAAAATCTCGCAAGCTCACTGACAGTCTTGACCGCAAAACCGTAGCTTGTTTGCTGACCATACCAGTCGGCGCGAATGTGCAGGAGATTGTTATTTACGCCTGCGCGCATATCCTCTTCTGAGCCCCCCAGAAGGATTGTCTGCTGCTTAGTTGCCCCATAGTGAGCAAGAACGGGAAGAACCGAGTCAGCAAGACGCCTGGACGGCTTACCGTCTTCGTGCCAACCATGAGCGGAGATCGGAACTCCTGAGATGTTCGAAAGATGCTCATGAAGACTTATAGATTTGTTGTAAGTCCACTTCCTGTTAGACCACAACGCAACGCTGACCCCCTTGTCGGAAAGCTGTTTAGCGAGCTTGGCGAGCTGCTGCAAGATCGCACCATCTACCTTGTTTTGTTCGTTCGCGATCGTTCCTGAAACACTAATGAGCAGAAGTTTTAGGCTCACTGGTTAGCTCCCGAAAAGCTCTGCTTGTGGCGGCTCGTTATGACGCCTAGTCATAGCGGCCTTAAGCGAGCCACGAAAGGCTGCATATTGCCTCGGGATTTGGAATGTTAAGTCCGCATCACCGTGATCAGCACTTGCAACAACGCCTTCCGCAAGAAGATTAATACATGTTCTGCCAAGCGCTCTCGAGAATCGGATGGTATGAGCAGTGCCAGAGCTACGACGCCACTCAGGCGCTACGACAACCCGGGCAAGTGCAGCTTGAAGC
>NZ_JBGFFG010000610.1:0-1546 GCF_056175765.1 Pseudoxanthomonas sp. LjRoot204_2
GGACGCGCGTGACCAGTACGAAACCCGCACGCACAAGCGCGTGCTCGACATCGTCGACCCKAACGACAAGACCGTGGACGCGCTGATGAAGCTCGAACTCGCGGCTGGCGTCGACGTGCAGATCAAGTTGACCTGAGGCCCACGACCATGACCGCGAAGAAATATTCGTTGGGTCTCGTCGGCCGCAAGGCTGGCATGACCCGCGTGTTCACCGAAGATGGCAAGTCCATCCCGGTGACGCTGATCGAAGCAACCCCGAACCGCATCACCCAGATCAAGACCCCGGAAACCGACGGCTACAGCGCCGTGCAGGTTGCCGTCGGTACCCGCCGCGCCTCGCTCGTCACCAAGCCTGTTGCCGGTCACCTGGCCAAGGCCAAGGTCGAAGCCGGCCGCGGCCTCTGGGAACTGCGCGTGGAAGCCGACAAGCTGGGCGACTTCACCGTCGGCGGCGAGATCAAGGCCGACATCTTCGAAGTCGGCCAGATCGTCGACGTCCAGGGTGTCACCAAGGGCAAGGGCTTCCAGGGCACCATCAAGCGCTGGAACTTCCGCATGGGCGACGCCACCCACGGTAACTCGCTGTCGCATCGCGCGCCGGGTTCGCTGGGTCAGCGCCAGACGCCGGGCCGAGTGTTCCCGGGCAAGAAAATGTCCGGCCACATGGGTGCCGTGCAGCAGAGCACGCAGAACCTGGAAGTCGTCCGCGTGGACGCCGAGCGCGGCCTGATCGCCGTTCGCGGCGCCGTGCCGGGTGCGCCGGGTGGTGACGTGATCGTGCGTCCGGCAAGCAAGGGTTGAGGAGAACGACCATGGAACTAGCCATTACAGGTAGCGCCAACAAGCTGTCGGTCTCCGACGACGTGTTCGGCCGTGAATTCAGCGAGGATCTGGTCCACCAGGTCGTCGTTGCCTACCGCAACGCCGGTCGTGCCGGCACCAAGGCGCAGAAGACGCGCGCCGAAGTGAACGGCACCACCAAGAAGTCCAAGAAGCAGAAGGGCGGCGGTGCCCGTCACGGCGCCCTGACCGCGCCGATCTTCGTGGGCGGCGGCGTGACTTTCGCGGCCAAGCCGCGCAGCTTCGCGCAGAAGGTCAACCGCAAGATGTACCGTGCGGCCATCAGCTCGATCCTGTCCGAGCTCAACCGCCAGAACCGCCTGAAGGTCGTGGAAGCGTTCGACGTGGACGCCACCAAGACCAGCGCCCTGGTCGAGAAGCTGAAGGGCTTCGAGCTCGGCAAGCGTCCGCTGATCGTCACCGAAGATGCTTCCGAGCACCTTTACCTGTCCGCCCGCAACCTTCCCTACGTGGAAGTGCGCGACGTGCAGGGTCTGGATCCGGCGGCGCTGGTCGGTGCCGACTCCGTGTTGATCACGGCCGACGCCATCAAGAAGATCGAGGAGTGGCTGGCATGATCAGCAACGAAAAGATTTTTGCCGTGCTGCGTGCTCCGCGCGTCTCCGAAAAGACCGTGCGCCTGCAGGAACTCTCCAATCAATACGTCTTCGAAGTCTCGAACGATGCCACCAAGGCCGATGTGAAG
>NZ_JBGFFG010000611.1:0-1537 GCF_056175765.1 Pseudoxanthomonas sp. LjRoot204_2
CGCTTGAAACGCACGGCGCCGTCAGCCGGGAAACCGTCATCGAAATGGTCTCCGGTGCGCTGGTCAACTCGGGTGCCAGCGTCGCCGTMGCCGTGACCGGMATCGCCGGCCCCGGGGGTGGCAGCCCCGACAAGCCGGTCGGCACGGTATGGATAGGCTGGAAGCGGCGCGGGGGCTACGCGCGGGCGGAGGTCTTCCAGTTCGCAGGTGACCGTGAGGCGGTACGCCGGCAGACGGTGGCGACCGCACTTGCAGGCCTGGAGCGGCTGTAGCTGGGGTCCGGACGGAATCCGTTCCGCACGACCGGTTGCCAGATGGTCGGGTTAGTAGTATTACTACTAACCATGGACCTGACCGATACCCAGCACGCCATCCTCGCCCTGATCGCCGACCGGCTCGAAGCCGAAGGCATGCCACCGTCGCAGGCGGAAATCGCCAAGGCCTTCGGTTTCAAGGGAGTACGCGCCGCGCAGTACCACCTCGAGGCACTTGAGCAGGCGGGCGCCATCGAGCGGGTTCCCGGCCGGGCACGCGGGATCCGCCTGTTGAAGGTGCCGGCATCGGCGCAGCCCGACCTTGCGTTCCCGGCCGCCAACGACGACGGCCTCCGCGTGCCCGTGCTCGGGCAGGTGGCTGCCGGTGCTCCGATCGGGGCCGACGCGGGCCACCACGACTATGTGCTGCTGGACCGCGCCTTCTTCGCGCCTGCCCCGGACTACCTGCTGAAGGTCAAGGGAGATTCGATGCGCGACGAAGGTATCTTCGATGGTGACCTGATCGGCGTTCACCGCACACGGGACGCCCGTTCTGGCCAGATCGTGGTGGCGCGGGTCGACGACGCCATCACCGTCAAGCTGCTGAAGATCGGAAAAGACCGCATCCGCCTGCTCCCGCGCAATCCGGACTACGCCCCCATCGAAGTGCTGCCCGACCAGGACTTCGCCATCGAAGGGTTGTATTGCGGGCTGGTGAGGCCCAATCGGTGACGGGCATGTCCGATGCCGGCGAACGGCATTTCCCGATGCCCGGGCACGACATGCCCCGATGTCCGCAACCCGTGCCCCGACGTAATTTCACTCATGCCCGCTCCGTCGCAGCCTGTGCGATGGGCACCCACCACACTGATCGCACCTGACCACATTGACTAGGACCACGACGATGGACGAGAACAAGAAGCGCGCCCTTTCCGCTGCCCTGACCCAGATCGAGCGCCAGTTCGGCAAGGGTTCGGTGATGCGCATGGGCGACCGGGTGATCGAGCCCGTCGAGATCATTCCCACGGGTTCGCTGATGCTGGACATCGCCTTGGGCATCGGCGGATTGCCGCGCGGTCGTGTGGTGGAAATCTATGGTCCGGAGTCCTCCGGCAAGACCACGCTGACGCTGCAGGCGATCGCACAGTGCCAGAAACAGGGTGGCACCGCGGCCTTCATCGATGCCGAGCAYGCGCTCGACCCGATCTACGCCGCCAAGCTGGGCGTGAATGTCGACGATCTGCTGCTGTCGCAGCCGGATACCGGCGAACAGGCGCTCGAGA
>NZ_JBGFFG010000612.1:0-1537 GCF_056175765.1 Pseudoxanthomonas sp. LjRoot204_2
GCGTGAAGAAGACCAGCAAAGCGGTGCGCAGGAAGGGCGGTGCGGTCACCATCGACGAGGTGGCAGCGCATGCCGGCGTGTCGCCAATGACGGTGTCGCGTGTCGTGAACGGCCATGCGGGCGTGCGCGACACCAACCGTGATCGCGTCATGCGCAGCGTGCGCGAGCTGGGCTATCGCCCCAACCTTGCGGCCAGCTCGCTTGCCGCTGCGCAAAGCACCTGCATCGCGCTGATCTACTCCAACCCCAGCTCGAGCTATCTGCGCGAATTGCTGGTCGGCGCGTTGCGCGGTTCTGCGCGGGCGGCGGCCCAGCTGGTGATCGCCACGTGGGACGGACTGGATGCCGCGCAATCCCGCGCGGCCGCCCGGCAACTCTCTGGCAGCGTGGCGGGGGTCATCCTGCCTCCCCCGCTGTGCGAATCGACCGCCATCGTGTCGGAGTTCTCGCAGGCGGGCGTGCCGGTGGTCTCGATCGCGTCGGGGCATCTGGGCGATACGGTTTCCTGCGTGCGGATCGACGACCATTGCGCCAGCCGGGACGTGGTCTCCCACCTCATCGCGCGCGGGCATACGCGGATCGGCTACATCAAGGGCGATCCCAACCAGACCGCAAGCGCGCATCGCTGGCAGGGCTACCGGGATGCACTGGCGGACGCCGGCATCGCCTACGACGACAAGCTGGTCCAGCCGGGCTACTTCACCTACCGTTCGGGCCTGGAGGCAGCCGAGACGCTTCTCGCGTTGCGCCGCCCGCCCAGCGCCATTTTCGCCAGCAACGACGACATGGCATCGGCGGTGGTCTCGGTCGCCCACCGTCGCGGCCTGGACGTGCCACGGGACCTTTCCGTGGTCGGTTTCGACGACACGTCCGCGGCGACGATGGTGTGGCCGGAACTGACCACCGTCCATCAACCGGTGGCGGCCATGGCCGATGCCGCCATCGACATCCTGCTGCGCGACATACGGCGCGATCCCGCCACCCGCGTCATCGTCAATCGCGTGCTGCCGCACCAGCTGGTGAAGCGCTCGTCCGTTGCGGACGGACCGAACGCCGACGGGCGCTCAAGAAAGAGACATGCGCGGTGACCTGGCGAGGATGAGACCCGTCGAGGACTTCACCCTACCGCGTTCATCCGCTGAGATTCTGGCGATACCACGCGACCGCGCCCAACAGTCCCAACTGTCCATGCTCGACGCGCCATACGGGCACCCGTTCGAGCTGCTCGGTCATCACGCCCTTGTTGAGATAGCGCTGCAGGAACCGTCCGTCGTGCAGGAACTGCGGAATATGCGCGGTCACACCACCGGCCAGGTAGACGACGCGGGCACCGAAGATGATCGCCAGGTCGCCCACCACGCTGCCCAGCCAGCCGCAGAACGTCTCGAGCGTTTCCCGCGCCAGCGCATCCGCGTCGGCCGCGGCCACCAGCGCGCTCGCATCCGTGTGCATGGGCGTCGCATCGCGGAGTTCGCAGAGGCACCGATAGAGATTCATGAGGCCCGGGCCCGACAGCACGTGCTCGTTGTGCAGGTAG
>NZ_JBGFFG010000613.1:0-1537 GCF_056175765.1 Pseudoxanthomonas sp. LjRoot204_2
ATCATCGCCCCATCATCGCGACTTACGTCGCTCCCACAAGGACTCCTCAGTCCCGCTCCACCATCTCGAAATCCTCCTTGCCCACGCCGCAGTCCGGGCAGGTCCAGTCGTCCGGGATGTCTTCCCAGCGCGTGCCGGGGGCGATGCCCTCTTCGGGCAGACCATCAGCCTCGTCGTAGATGAAGCCGCAGACCACGCACATCCAGGTGCGGTAGATGGTGGCGGTGGCGTCGGTCACGGGATAATGCCGGCTTGGAGGAGCGGCCATTGTCCCATCGCCGCCCGCGCACCGGAAGTTCGCCGATGACATCCCAGACACCGTCCGTCCGCCACGCACGCGGGCTGTACCTGATCACGCCGGAAGACGCGGACACCGCCCGCCTGCTGGCGCGCGTGGGCGCCGTGCTTCCGCATGCGACCTGGCTGCAGTATCGCCAGAAGACGGCCGACGCCGGTCTGCGTCTCTCGCAGGCGAAATCCATGCAGGCCCTGTGCCTGCAGGCCGGCGTGCCGCTGATCATCAACGATGACATCGCCCTGGCGGAGGCCGTCGGCGCCGCCGGCGTCCATCTCGGTGAAGACGAYGGTGACATCGCGGCCGCCCGCCATCGCCTGGGCCCGCACGCCATTGTCGGCGCCTCCTGCTACGACGAGCACGCCCTCGCCGAACGCGCGGTGGCGGCAGGCGCCAATTACGTGGCGTTCGGGGCCTTCTTCCCGACCACCAGCAAGGTCACCACGCGCCGCGCCACACCGGCATTGCTGGCCGATGCCGCCTCGCTGGGTGTCCCGCGGGTGGCGATAGGCGGCATTACCCCGGACAATATGGGCCCGCTGGTGGCGGCCGGCGCCGACCTGGTCGCCGTGATCGGCGGCGTGTTCGAGGCCGCCGATCCGGTGGCCGCGGCGCAGGCCTACCGAGCAGGATTTGACCGAGCCTGATGCTCCCCGTGGGAGCGACGTAAGTCGCGATGAGGCATCACGACTCTTCCATCGCGACCTACGTCGCTCCCACAAGACGCCCCTCTACTCCCTGGAATCCCATGAATCACGACCAGTCCCACGCCCTCTTCGCCCGCGCCCAGCAGTTGCTGCCCGGCGGCGTCAATTCGCCGGTGCGCGCSTTCAAGTCGGTCGGGGGCGAACCGTTCTTCGTGCAGCGCGCCGATGGCGCGTACCTGCACGACGTCGATGGCAACCGCTACATCGACTACGTCGGCTCGTGGGGCCCGATGATCGTCGGCCACAACCATCCGACGGTACGCGAGGCGGTGCAGGCAGCGATCCAGGCTGGCCTGTCGTACGGCGCACCCTGTCCGGCGGAAGTGACGATGGCCGAAACGATCACGCGCCTGGTGCCATCGTGCGAGATGGTGCGCATGGTCAACTCCGGCACCGAAGCCACGCTGTCGGCGATCCGCCTGGCGCGCGGCGCGACCGGGCGCAACCGCATCGTCAAGTTCGAAGGCTGCTACCACGGCCACGGCGATTCGTTCCTGGTGAAGGCCGGCAGCGGCATGCTGACGCTGGGCGTGCC
>NZ_JBGFFG010000614.1:0-1536 GCF_056175765.1 Pseudoxanthomonas sp. LjRoot204_2
GCAGGGGGGGCGCCACAAGCTAAGCCGTGGAATGGTCGCGGGGCGGAGGGGCGGCTGGCGGAGCGTGGCACAATGTCGGCATGTCCTACCTCGTCCTCGCCCGCAAGTGGCGTCCCAAGCGTTTCGCCGAGTTGGTGGGCCAGGAGCACGTGGTCCGCGCGTTGACCAATGCACTGGACAGCGGCCGCGTCCACCACGCGTTCCTGTTCACCGGTACGCGCGGCGTGGGCAAGACCACCATTGCCCGCATCTTCGCCAAATCGCTGAACTGCGAGAAGGGCACCAGCGCCGATCCTTGCGGCCAGTGCCCGGCCTGCCTGGACATCGACGCCGGCCGCTACATCGACCTGCTGGAGATCGACGCCGCGTCCAACACCGGCGTGGACGACGTGCGCGAAGTGATCGAGAACGCGCAGTACATGCCGTCGCGTGGCAAGTTCAAGGTGTACCTGATCGACGAAGTCCACATGCTGTCGAAGGCCGCGTTCAATGCGCTGCTGAAGACGCTGGAGGAGCCGCCCGGGCATGTGAAGTTCCTGCTGGCCACCACGGATCCGCAGAAACTGCCGGTCACCGTGCTGTCGCGCTGCCTGCAGTTCAACCTCAAGCGCCTGGACGAGGAGCAGATCCGCGGGCAGATGACCAGGATCCTCAGCGCCGAGGCGATCGACTCCGATGCGAGCGCCATCGCCCAACTCGCGCGCGCAGCCGATGGCTCGCTGCGCGATGGCCTGTCGCTGCTGGACCAGGCCATCGCGTATGCCGGCGGTGCCCTGCGCGACGAGGGCGTGCGCACCATGCTCGGCACGGTGGATCGCACCCAGGTGAATGCCATGCTGGCGGCACTCGCGCAGGGCGATGGCGAAACCCTGTTGCAGGTGGTGGCGCGGTTGGCGGAGTTTTCGCCGGATTGGGCCGGCGTGCTGGATGCGGTGGCGGAGGCCTTGCACCGCATCCAGGTGAGGCAGTTGGTGCCCTCGGCCAGCGTGGAGGCGGAAGGGATCGACGTCGATGCCTTCGCAGGCCAGCTGCGTCCGGAGGTCGTGCAGTTGTGGTACCAGATGGCCATCAACGGTCGCCGCGACCTGCATGTGGCGCCCAGCGGTCGGGCCGGATTCGAAATGAGCCTCCTGCGCATGCTGGCGTTCCGCCCGGCGCAGGCGGGCGAAATGCGGGGTGAGGCGCGCGCACCGGTGGTGCAGGCGCCCATCCCGAATGCGCCGCCGCCCGCCGCCAGTCCTTCGCCCGCGATGCGCACGGCGCCCGCGACGCCGGAGCCGGTCATGCCACCGCAGCAGATGGCCCGTGAAGAGCGTCCCGCGCCTCCCAGCCCGAGCCCGGCACGCGCCATGGTGGACGACGCGCCGCCCTGGCGTGTCGCCGACGAACCTGCGGCAGCAGCACCTGTCGCATCGACGATGCCGGCCGGCATCGGCATCACCGACGCGGAGACCTGGCTGCATTTCGCCGGCACCTGCGGCCTGAAGGGCGTGGGCAAGCAACTGGTCGACAACGTCGCCTTCGCCGGATATGCGG
>NZ_JBGFFG010000615.1:0-1533 GCF_056175765.1 Pseudoxanthomonas sp. LjRoot204_2
GAATTCCGCCGGCGCCTATGAGCTGCCGCTGGTGCTTGGCGTGATCAACAACGGCTGGGCGATCTCGGTGCCGCGCAGTGCGCAGACCGGCGCGCAGACGCTGGCGCAGAAGGGCCTGGCCGGCGGCCTGCACTGCCTGCAGGTGGACGGCAACGACCTGATCGCCGTGCTCGAGGGCATGCGCCGTGCCAGCGAGCGCGCCCGCAAGGGCCAGGGCGGCACGGTGATCGAATTCGTCACCTACCGCCTGTCCGACCACACCACCGCCGACGACGCGCGACGCTACCGCGATGACGCCGAAGTGAAAGCCGGCTGGGAACGCGAACCCATGACGCGCCTGCGCACCTGGCTGACCGCGCAGGGCGCGTGGAGCGAAGCCGACGAGGCCGCATGGAAGGAAGAGTGCGGCGTGCGCGTGGACGAAGAGGTCAACAGCTACCTCAACACGCCAGTGCAGCCGGTCGAGACGATGTTCGACTACCTGTACGCCGATCCCCCACCGGAACTGCTGCAGCAACGCGCCGCCGCGATCGCCGCGGAGAACCGCCCATGAGCACCGTGATGAAGCCCGAGAACAAGACTGTGGGAGCGACGTCAGTCGCGAAGCAGGACGCCGCGGCGACCCCGACCGCGATCACCCTGATCGAAGCCATCACCCAGGCGCTGGCGTGGGAGATCGCGCACGACGAATCCGTGCTGGTGTTGGGCGAGGACGTGGGCGTGAACGGCGGCGTGTTCCGCGCCACCGCCGGCCTGCAGCAGAAGTTCGGCCCGGAGCGCGTGCTCGACACGCCGCTGGACGAAACCACCATCGCCGGCCTGACCGTCGGCCTGGCGGCGCAAGGCATGAAGCCCGTGGCCGAAGCGCAGTTCGACGGCTTCGTCTATCCGATGGTCGACCACATCATCTGCCACGCCGCCCGCCTGCGCACCCGCACGCGCGGCCGCCTGCACTGCCCGATGGTGCTGCGCGTGCCGTGGGGCGGCGGCATCCGCGCGCCGGAGCACCACAGCGAGGCCAACGAAGCCATCTTCACCAACGTGCCCGGCCTGCGCGTGGTGATGCCGTCCTCGCCGCAGCGCGCCTACGGCCTGCTGCTGGCCGCGATCCGTGACCCGGACCCGGTCATCTACATGGAGCCCAAGCGCATCTACCGCCAGTACAAGGAAGTGGTCGCCGACGACGGCGAAGCGCTGCCGCTGGACGTGTGCTACGTACTGCGCGACGGTACCGACGTGACCCTGGTGACCTGGGGCGCGCAGGTGAAGGAAGCGCTGGAAGCCGCCGACAAGCTGGCCGGCGAAGGCATCAGCGCCGAAGTCATCGACGTGGCCACRCTGCGTCCGCTCGATTTCGACACCATCGCCGAATCGGTGGCCAAGACCGGCCGCTGCGTGATCGTGCACGAAGCGCCGCGCACCGCGGGCTTCGGCGCCGAGATCGCCGCGCGTCTGGCCGAACACTCGATGTACGACCTGCTGGCCCCGGTCGAACGCGTCACCGGCTACGACACCCACATCCCGCTGTTCCGC
>NZ_JBGFFG010000616.1:0-1523 GCF_056175765.1 Pseudoxanthomonas sp. LjRoot204_2
ACCAACCGGCGTTCGAACTCGGTAGCCCGTTCGCCGGCATCACTGAATCGGATTTCGTCAATCACTCGACAGTTCCCCTGCTGCCAGGCGCGCCCACATGGGTGTGCCTGTTGGTTTGGTCCCCAGCACGCGGTGCTGGCGCGCTGAACTCAGGCGCGTGCGTCGCGCGCGCTCCGACACGGCGAGATACCCGCGCGTCGTTTCGATGCTTTCGTGGCCCATCAGGGCACGGATGGTTTCGATATCCGCGCCGTCGTCGTACAGCTGCGTGGCAAACGTCACGCGGAAGCGATGGATGCCCCAGTCGCGCAGCTTCGCCGCCTTCGCGTGCTTGCCGACCATCGCTTCGAAGCTGCGCAGCGCAAGCGCGTGCCCCTGCGTGGGCCCAGTCAACGCGACGAACACCGCATCGCGGTCGATGTCGAACGGCAACCCGTCGCGCGCGGCCAGCCATTCGTGCAGCGCGGTGACCACCGGCCCTTCGAACGGCACTTCGCGTTCCTTGGCGCCCTTACCCTCGATCCGCACGACGCCGCGAGCGGCGCTCAATTCCAGGTGCGCCAGCTTCAGGCTGGCCAACTCTTCGCGCCGCAGACCTGTGGTCAGCAGTAGCAGCGTGGCGCAGCGGTCCCGCACCGACCGCAGCGGGTTGGCGCTGGCGATCGCGGCGAACAGGCCGCGCAGCTGGTCGTCGGTGTACTTCTTCGCCGGCTTGGGCTTGACCTTCGGCCCCTGCAGGTCGGCGGCGGCGTTCGCCTTCGCCAGACCACAGGCGCGCCGCCAATCAAAAAAGTTGCGTAGCGCCTGAACCTGCTGTGCACGCCATGTGTTTCCGTTCTTGCACTCCACGGCCAGCCAGCGCTGCCAGCGGTTCAGGTCTTCCAGCGTCACCTGGGTGAAGTCGATGTCGTTGCCGGCGGCCCACGCCAGGAAGCGGCCGGCCGTGCGGCCGTACGACTGCCCCGTGGTCGCCGGCCGYGACCCGCAGTCGATGGTCAGGTGGACCAGCCACAGCCACAGTTCGGCCAGGCTGCGCGGCGGCAGGCCGCGCCGCTCCACGCGCCGCATGACCTCGGCGAAGCGCGGTTCGCTCGCCAGCAGCCACGCACGGTGCGCGGGCAACTCGCGGCCATTGGGGAGCCCTGCCAGCGCTTCGGCGACGCCATCGGGCAGCGGCGCGATGTCCGGCGCGTTCACGCGGCACCGCCGGGGGTCGTCGCCCTTGGGAACCCTTCCCATTTTTCGAGGCGGCAGTAGTTGGGCCGCCCCCCTCGGGGTGCCCGTGGAACAAAGGGGGGGTGCCCCCCCTGCTGCGGTGCCGCGTAGCGCCCCGGTCCGGACACCACGCCAGACCCCTTACAGATCAATGGCTTACGTGCGCCGCTCGCCGGTCTGTTCCAAAGCCCGTGGAACGTTCCACGGCGAGGCCGTCCAGCGGTTCCGCCTACTGCCACAAGGGATGCAGCAAGCCCGTGCGGATGTTCCACGCCAAGGGTAACAACAGTGTTTGCGCGCAATGATTG
>NZ_JBGFFG010000617.1:0-1522 GCF_056175765.1 Pseudoxanthomonas sp. LjRoot204_2
AGCATGCCCACCTCTTCGCCGAAGCGCGCTTCAAGGATCGCGTAGGCGGCGGGATCACCAACCCCCCATGCGCCTTCGGTCAGGTCGAGCAACTTGGCCTTGCCAAGCTCCACGACCGTCAGCACCGCCCCGAACGTGCGGGCGTAGTCCGCATCGGGCGTGAAGAAACTCGCCGGCGATGTCACCTCGTAGCTGCGCCCCATGGTGAAGCGCTGGGACGGCTTGCTGACGAACTCTGTCCGCGCCTGGTCGCTACCGTGATAGAGCTGCACGCGACTCATCCTCCGCCGCCGGGGCGGCGAACTCCACCTGGTACAGCTTGCCGCTGCGGGCATCGGTGGGCGTGCGATCGGTCTTGCTGACCAACACGATCGGCACGTCTGCGCCGGGCGGGAAGACGATCACCTGCACGTGGCCCGCCTTGGGCAGGTCCTGCGGCTGTTCCCACGCTTTGAGCAGCAGCTGCGTCTGGTTCGCCGTGACCAGCTCCGGACGCCCAAGTGGGCGAAGGCCCATGGCCGGCGCATGGTGCACGAGCTCAGTCGTTGGCGCCGGCACGATGTACCGCTTGATGCGCTCACGTTCCTCAGGCGACAGCGTTGCCAGGTACTCCGTATAGTTCACAAGGACCTCCGATTCGACATCAGGCTACCACTGCCGTCGCCGTGCTAGAAGCGCGGCGCAGCCGGAACGTCCTCTTCCAGCTCATCCGCTGGCGCGTCTTCCTTGCCTTCCGGCTCGCTGGCACGCTTGAAGCAGATACGCGGATCTTCGGGATCGAATTGCCCCCCATTTCCGGTGGCACTTTTGACCTGCTCAGGCGCAAACGCCAACCAGGTCGTGTTCGTCACTTCCACGTCCAACTTTCGATTCAGGCGCTTACCCTCGGCGAGGTTCGGGTTGTAGCGCACCGACTCGCGCGTCTTGACGCCGTCATAGCCCATCGACTTCAGCACGGCCATGACCTCATGGCTGTCCAGGTGGCTCCAGAGCCTGGAGCTGTCCTTCAGTCGATCCTGGAGCGTGCGCGGTTCCGAGCTGGCGCCGCGGGCGCCCGGCATGCGATGACCGAATGTCCAGTTGGCGGCCTGTTGGGGATCGGCCTGCACCTGGTTCCACCATTCCAGTGCGGAGGCCTCCATGATGTCCAAGCACCTCTGCATGTCGGCGTCCGTCGCGCCCGCTTTCTCGAACAGCTGCCTCACCGTCATGGAGTCATGCACCGAGTGCATGCTCAGGTCCAACGGCTTGTTGATGGCCAGGTAGACCGGCACCAGCGCACTGCCCTCACGGATGCGCGCATTGCTACGCCGGCCACCGTTGATGAAGACCGCAGCACCACGCACGTCCTCTGCAAACCAGCTGCCCGGCTTGAAGGCCTCGAAGGCCCGGCTGGTTCCATGAAACACGACGCGCGGCTGGCCCTGCTCATCGACCACGGCCGATCCACCGAACCACGCCTTGAACAGCGGGCTTTGCTCCTGCTGCTCGCTCACGGCCTCATCCTGCATTCGTCTTCCTC
>NZ_JBGFFG010000618.1:0-1521 GCF_056175765.1 Pseudoxanthomonas sp. LjRoot204_2
GTGTGGCGACGTTATGTGCGGCAATGCTCAAGGTTTCAATCATGAGTTGAAAGTCCCAAAGAACGGCATAAGCGACAGTGCCTCCTCAAGTGCCAGACCGTCTCTCACGGGGAGATCCCGGTCTCTGCCGCCGAGGACGAGGATTCCACAGTAGCAGCGCACTGGGTGACATGTATCGGCGGGCATCGCCGCGACCGTCGTCAAGCATTGACGGCTCCTGCACACCGGGCGGTCGATGCTGCACGCCCTATCGGCTGCAGACCACGGCGCCATGAAATCCCGACATCTCCGCATGGGCATCGGCTTCCTGCCGATCTTCGAGGCGAATGGCATGCAGGCCGCGCAGATGGTGATCAAGCCGGGCGGCAGTGAGGGTGGGCCGGATAACCGTCATCGTGGCGCGGACCAATGGTTGTTCGTGGCAGCGGGCGAGGGCGTGGCGATCGTCGAAGGCGCGCGACGACCGTTGCGGCCCGGCAGCCTGCTGCTGATCGAACGTGGCGAGCGGCACGAGATCCGCGCCACGGGCCGCACTCCCCTGAAGACGGTGAACTTCTATTCGCCCCCTGCCTACACCGCCGACGGTGAAGAGCGCTCAGCCGGCAAACCCTGAAACGACAAGACGAGGTGACGAAGATGGACAGCCTGATGCGCAGCCTGTTCGACCTGGGCATGCCCTGGTGGGAGTTCGTCCTGCGGGCGACGGCGGTTTACGTGGTGGTGCTGGTGATGGTGCGGTTGAGCGGCAAGCGGACGGTGGGACAGTTCACGCCCTTCGACCTGCTGGTCGTGGTGCTGCTCGGCACGGCGGTGCAGAACTCGTTGATCGGCGAGGACGCGTCGCTGCTGGGAGGATTGATCCTGGCCGCGACCCTGTTGGGGCTGAACTGGGGCGTCGGAAAACTCTCCTCGCGCTCGCGCCGTTTCGACGAGTGGGTCGAAGGCAAGCCGGTCATCCTCGTGCGGCATGGCCACCTGTTTCGCGACGAACTCGCGCGCCAGTCGCTGAGCGAGCACGACTTCGCCATCGCGCGGCGGTCTGCAGGCTATGCCACGCTGTCGGACATCGCGCTTGCGGTGCTGGAGTCGTCGGGCGAGATCACCTTCATCCGCCGCCGGGAACCGGGCGACGACAAACCTCAGTGAACCAGGCGCGCGGCGATGCTTTCCAGATCGTAGGCGAAGCCACCGTCCGCGCACTGCACGATGTCGGCCGCGGCGGCCGCCTGCAGGAACGCGGTGGTGATTTGGTATCCGCCGGTCGATGCCGGCGCCACATGGCCGGCGATACGCGTGTCGCGCTCGGCGTGTCCCAGCAGCTCGCCGAACGCGACCACGCGCAACACCAGCGATGCTTCTTCCTGCGGCGTCAGTCCATGTCCGCCCACCTGTCGGCTGATCGCATTCATGCCGATGCAGGGCAGGTCGTCGCCGTCGTAGTCGGTGACGGGCATGGCGCCGGTCATCACCGCCTGGAACACGTCGATCCCGAACGTCAGCAGGGCGGGATCGACGGGAACC
>NZ_JBGFFG010000619.1:0-1515 GCF_056175765.1 Pseudoxanthomonas sp. LjRoot204_2
GCCCTGCGCTTCGCTCCGGGTCCGCGAGCGGGCCGGGAATTTTCGTATGACACATCCATGTGCCATACGAAAACGCCGTCATCCATGACGGCGCCCTTCGGGTTTTACCCGGCCCACTCGCCGTGCCTCATGGGGGCCCGAAGGCAACAGCAACGGCAAAAGCGCGCCTTGGTCAGTCAGACGCCGCCCTTGGGGCCCCTGAGGTCCGGCAGTCGCGGCGGGTAAAACCCCGCAGGGGCGCCGCACATGGATGTGCGGCGTTTTCGGCCGGGGCAGGATGCCCCGTCCGAAAATTCCTGCCGCGACTGCGAACCCGCCGCGCAGCGGCGGGCGGACCGCCGGGGGGTGTTTCTTTTGCTTACTTTTCTTTGCACAAGCAAAGAAAAGTAAGGCCCCCGCGGCGAGCGGCGCCATGCCTGACCCAAAGCCCCGCCTACGAAAGACGCACTCAACACGTTCATCATGATTGTGCGTTTCGAGTGAACGGAGGATGTGGAAAAGTCGCTGATAGCCGGGGTAGACCGGCTTCGTTGCCCCTCACCCCAACCCCTCTCCCGCAGGGAGAGGGGCTAACGCCAGGCCCCGCCGGTTTTCCGCCACGCCTACGCCGCGACCGGAACCTCCGCCCCATTTCGGCGCCAATCCCAGCGCCAGAACCACGACACCCATTCCGGCACAGGACTTGCCTGAGAGGAAGCGAGGAACCGCACCGCGCGGTTCCACCCCTTCCACCCCGCGAGGAACCACGCCATGAACCAGGCCCTCTGGGTCGCCAAGACCGGACTGGACGCGCAACAGACGCGCATGTCCGTGGTCTCCAACAACCTGGCGAACACCAACACCACCGGCTTCAAGCGCGACCGCGCCAGTTTCGAGGACCTCCTGTACCAGCAGGTCCGCCAGCCCGGCGGCTCCACCTCGTCGCAGACCCAGCTGCCCTCCGGCCTGCAACTCGGTACCGGCGTGCGCGTGGTGTCGACGTCCAAGGACTTCCAGCAGGGCAACCCGCAACAGACCGGCCGCTCCCTGGACGTGATGGTGAACGGCCGCGGCTTCTTCGAAGTGCTTCTGCCCGATGGCTCGCCGGCCTACACGCGCGACGGTTCGTTCCAGATCAACGCACAGGGCGAACTGGTCACCAACAGCGGCTATCCGGTGCAACCCGGCATCCAGGTGCCGGAAGGCGCGCAGTCGATGACCATCGGCAATGACGGCACCGTCAGCGTGACCATGGCGGGCCAGGCGCAGGCGCTGGAGATCGGCTCGCTGACGCTGACCGATTTCGTCAATCCGTCGGGCCTGCAGGCCAAGGGCGAGAACCTCTACGTCGAGACCACCGCCTCYGGCCCCGCGCAGAACGGCACGCCCGGCCTCAACGGGCTGGGCAGTCTGGTGCAGGGTTCGCTGGAAGGCTCCAACGTCAACGTGGTGGAAGAGCTGGTGAGCATGATCGAGACCCAGCGCGCCTACGAGATGAACGCCAAGGCCATCTCCACCACCGACTCGATGCTCGGC
>NZ_JBGFFG010000620.1:0-1511 GCF_056175765.1 Pseudoxanthomonas sp. LjRoot204_2
CGATGTTGACCGACGCCAAGCGATCGAAGATCTCGATGTTGCCCAGCTGGCGGCCGTCCGCTTTGGTCCACGGCGTCGTGCCGTGGTAGACCACCAGAGGGCGCCCCTGCGCGTCCACGACCTGCGACTGCCCGAACCACGCGCGAAACTGCGCGGTGTCCAGGTGCTCGGGCCAGGCAGCGCTTAGGGCCGCAGGGAGCATTCGTCGTCCTCACCATCGTCTGGGTCGTCGCTAACGCCGGTAGCGGCCAGCGCTGCGTCRTAGACCATGCCGCCATGCTGCGCGAACAGCCCACGTACGATCTCGCGCACCTGCGTGGCTTCTTCGTCGGTGAACACCCTCTGCATCGTTCCGGCGTTGACGATGTCCTCGCCGACGTCATCGGGGTGGAAGTCCAGGCCCTGGTCGGCCATCTTCTCGAACCACTCGTACATCGCCTCCCGGCTGCCGGTGTCGCACGTGGGAACGCGCGACGGCGACGGGGGCAGCGCATCGAGCTGCGCCTGCACCCGACTGACGATCTTGTCCGCCAGTTCCTCGTAGCTGTCGGCGGTGACGAAGCTGGAGCCGTCGAACAGGTCCACCTGGCGGCGCTTGCCATCGATCACCGCGATGGYGGGTACGAAGGCCCGCACCTTCCGCGTGAACAGGCGGATCTCCACGTCGAGCGTTGCTTCAGCCTGGGCCTTGGCCCTGACGTACAGCGAGGCGTCCTCGTTGAGTTGGAACTGCCCGGCCTCGAACGTCCCGAAGCGCCGGTTCTTGAAGTCGTTACCGGAGAGCTTGTGCGAGGGCGGCAGCTTCAGCCGCCCTTCGATGGCCCCGAGCGTCGCGATCGCGCGGGTAAGCATCCCCTGCCCGATCGGCTGCAGGACCGGCAGGAAGGCGTTGTACTCGGCCTTGGCCGCGATCAGCGCTGCCCCGGTGGCACGCGAAGGCGAGCCCTTCTGCACGCGGCGCAGCAGGCGGTCGAACTTCTCGAACGCCTGCTGGCCTTCCATGTCCGGCGTGGTCGCCGGCTTCGTCGTCTCGTTGCTCATGCGCTCATCCCCATGCGCGGGCGGTCTTCTTCCGGCCACAACGCGTCCGTTTCCCAGAAGTCATCGCTCAACCCCAGCTCCAGCGAGGGGTGCAGCGGAATGTCGATGCGGTTGGCCTGCACGTCGGTGGCGCCAGCCGGCAAGATGTAGATCTCCGCGGGCACACCGTCGCTGTTGAGGTAGACACGCAGGCCGGTCAGCTCTTCGCGATCGGCACGCAGTCGCTCGACCTGCTGCACCAGCCAGTCCTGGTACGCCTCCGGCGGCGGATTGCCGGACACCGCTTCCTTCACGCAGGCGTTGAAGCGCGCCTGCAGCAGCATCAACCTCGTGGACAGCCCGGCGGCGGCCGCACTGCGGCCTTCATTGCCCGATGTGTCGCCGAACAGGAACGCCTGCAGTTCGTGCACGTTGGTGGGAGGTTTCGTCACCATCGGTCACATCCTCAGCGAATCGGCAGTGATGGGGGC
>NZ_JBGFFG010000621.1:0-1507 GCF_056175765.1 Pseudoxanthomonas sp. LjRoot204_2
TGTCGCGGCTGTGCTTCAGCTCGGGATGGAGGCCGCCGCCGACGCGGCCGGGCTGGTCCTGCCCGCTGGCATCGAACCGCGCCACGATGGCGCGGCAGGTCTCCGCATCCAGTGCGTCGTGATAGACCTCGATGAAGTCGGCGGGCGGAGGATTCGGCGTCATCGCCGGATTCTAGCCGCGCCGCCGGTCAGGCGGCCGCCGTGTCGTGGGCCAGGTGGTAGCCGACGGCGGTCTCGACTTCCTTCTTAGAACCGAGGAACACCGGCACGCGCTGGTGCAGCTGGGTCGGGCGCAGCGACAGGATGTCCTCGCGGCCGGTGCTGGCGGCGCCGCCGGCCTGCTCGACCAGCAGGCCCATCGGGTTGGCTTCGTACATCAGGCGCAGCTTGCCGGCCTTGCCCGGATCCTTGCGGTCCCACGGATAGATGAAGATGCCGCCGCGGGTCAGGATGCGGTGCACGTCGGCCACCATGCTGGCGATCCAGCGCATGTTGAAGTCCTTGCCGCGCGGGCCTTCGCGGCCGGCGAGCAGGTCGTCGACATAGCCCTGCATCGGCGCTTCCCAGTGGCGCCGGTTCGACATGTTGATGGCGAATTCCTTCGTTTCCTCGGGAATGCGCATGTCGCGCTGGGTCAGCACGAACGCACCCTGCTCGCGGTCCAGCGTGAACGCGTGCGTGCCGTTGCCGGTGGTGAGCACCAGCATCGTGCTCGGGCCGTAGATGCAGTAGCCGGCGGCGACCTGGTCGCGGCCGGGCTGCAGGAAGTGTTCGTCGCCCGGCGTCGTCACGCCGTCCGGCGAGCGCAGCACCGAGAAGATGGTGCCGACGGAGACGTTGACGTCGATGTTCGAGCTGCCGTCCAAGGGGTCGAACAGCAGCAGGAAGCCACCGCGCGGATAGGCGTCCGGGATCGGCTGGCTGTGATCCATTTCCTCCGATGCGCACGCCGCCAGGTGGCCGCCCCAGGCGTTGGCTTCCAGCAGGATGTCGTTGCTCAGCACGTCCAGCTTCTTCTGCGCCTCGCCCTGCACGTTGCCGGTACCGGCGTCGCCCAGCACGCCGCCCAGCGCGCCCTTGCTGACCGCGATGGAGATGCTGGTGCAGGCGCGGGCCACCACCGCGATCAGCTGGCGCAGGTCGGCGCTGATGCGGCCGGCGCGCTGTTCTTCGATCAGGTAGCGGCTCAGCGAGACGGCAGACGGAGCGGGCATGATGGGATCCACGGCGAAGGTGCGCGCATTGTCCGGGTTGACGAGACCAATGCAAGACCATTCGCTATGCTCGCGGGCCTGAACGAGGGAGGATGGGATGGACGAGGCGACCCCGCAGACCTGGCTGGCGCTGTCCTCGGCCCTCGGGCTGGGCCTGCTGATCGGGCTGGTGCGCGAGCGCAGCCCCGGTCGCGCGCACGGCATCGCGGGCCTGCGCACGCATGCGCTGGTGGCGCTCGGCGCCGCGGTTGCGGCTTGGCTGGGGCAGCCCGTCCTGCTGGTCGCCCTGGGGG
>NZ_JBGFFG010000622.1:0-1504 GCF_056175765.1 Pseudoxanthomonas sp. LjRoot204_2
GCCTGCGCGATACGGGCCCGTCGACGTCACCGACTTCACCAGCGTCATCGCCGGCAGCTGTTCGGTCGCCGTGTCCACTTCGCTCGAAGGACTGGTGATCGCCGGTGGCGTCGGACCCCCCGGCGGCGTCGGCGGCTGACCGCTGGCCGTCGCGCTGTTGTGCACGTTGCCGGCGGCCACTTCTTCCGCCGTCACGGTATGCACGCCCGTGCAGGTGGTGCTGTCGCCAGGCTGCAGCGTCGTCGACGCGCAGACGGCCGGCGCATCGAGTCGCGCGTCGTTCACCACGATGCCGGTGAGCGACAGGTTGCCGATGTTTTCGACCACGAACTGATACGCGACGACGCTGCCGAGGCGATAAGGACCGGTCGATGTCACTGACTTGGTGATCGACAGGACGGGGGCCTGTGCGGCCAGCGCCGTCGTGACCGGCGTGCTGGCGCAGCCCGCGGCACAATCCGGATCGCCGCCGCCCTGGATGYTGGCGATGTTGTCGACGCTGGCGGCCGCGGACACGGTCGCCGTCACCGGGATCACGTAGGTCGCCGTGTTGCCCGGCGCGGCATGGGACAGGCCGGCCGGAACCGCGCACACCACGGTCTGGCTGCCGGACGGATTCGTCGCGCAGCCAGCGGGCAGCGTACCGATGCTCAGGCCTGCGGGCACCACGTCGGTCATCGTCGCAACCGACGATGTCGCGGCAGTACCCGAGTTGGTCACCGTGATGAGGTAGTCGTAGGGCACCGCAACGACCGCGGTCGCCGGACCGGCCTTCTGGATCTCGAGGCGGGGTGCGACGATCGGCGTATCCACGGGTGCGCTGGCACAGCTGCCGGCGGTGGCGCAGGCGGGATCACCGCCGCCAGTCACCGTGGCCGTGTTCGACACGGTGGTGTTGTTGACGGCACCCTGCGGCGTCGCTGCGATCACGAAGCTCGCGGCATTGGCGGGTGCGATGTTCGACAGCCCCGAGGCGATGGTGCACACCACCGTCTGGCTGCCGACCGGGTTGGTCGTGCAACCGGCGGGCAGCGTCCCGAGGGTGAGGCCTGCCGGCACCGGGTCCGTGACGGTGGCAGCGGCGGAGGTCGGCCCTGCGCCCGTGTTGGTGACCGTGATCGTGTAGTCGAACGGCACGCCCACGGACGCCGCGGCGGGCGCGACGATGGAGGCGGTCTTGGCGATTTCCAGCCGTGGCTGGCCCGCGAACGCAACGTGGAATGCGCAATCCTGCGTCACCAGCGTGACGGTGTAGGTGTAGGCGCCGGCGGTCGGGCCGCTCAGCGTGCCGGGGCACGTGTTGGCGCCCGGCGGGGTGGTGATCGTGGGAACGTGGCCTGCAGTGGTCGGGGTGAAGGTGAAGCTGGTCCCCTGCCCGTCCTCGATGACCTGCGCCGCCGCGTTGCCCAGGGTGCCGCCGGCGACGCTGGGCGTGACGATCCAGACCCGGGCGAAGTCCGCGGTGACCTGCAGGTCCTGCGTGCCCATCTGCACTCGGCATTCG
>NZ_JBGFFG010000623.1:0-1499 GCF_056175765.1 Pseudoxanthomonas sp. LjRoot204_2
GTCGAACAGCGCGCTGTCGCGTTTGAGCTCGGTTACATCGCTGAACAGCGTGCTCACCTGCGACGGCACGCTGGCGCCCGGTGCGAACTGCGGCACCGACGTGGCGGTGAGCCACAGCAGCTGCTTCTTCTCGCGGTGGTAGAGCCCCAGCAGCACGCTCTCGATCATCTGGCCGGAGTCGAGCGCGCGTTGGGCCGGCAGTTCATGGCGCGCCATCTCGCGGCCGTGTTCGTCGACGATATGCCAGCGGCCGAGCGCCAGTTCCTGGTCCGCGCGCTGGTCTTCGCGGATGCCGAAGATGCGCATCGCCGCACCGTTGCAGTACTGCACTTCCATGTCGCGGTTGTGCACCACGATGCCCTTGTCGATCGTCTCCATCAGCTCGCGGTAGCGCATTTCCGCCAGCCGGCGGCTACTGATGTCGCGCGCGACGGCGACGATGCTCTTGCGCCCGTCGAAGTTGATGTTGGCCGAGTGCACTTCGACCGGGAACCGCGTCCCGTCACCGCGCATGTTGGTGACCTCGATCACGTAGGTCTCGCCGCGGTTGAGCGTCTCCCAGACGGGCACCAGGTGGTCGCGCGGCAGGTCGGGATTGAGCACGTTGATGTTGCGGCCGACGATCTCTTCGCGTGGCCGTTTGTACGCCAGCATGCCGGCCTGGTTGAGGTCCAGGATGGTGCCGTCCTCGGCGATGATGCTGACCGGGTCGGGTACGGCGTCGAACAGGTTGCGATAGCGCGAGCGTTCCGTCTCCGCGTCGTGCTGCTTGGCCAACAGTGCGTCGCGCGCCTGGCGCAACAGATCGGCGTGCGGGCCGTCGGCCGCGGCCGCGCGTTCGAGTGCGGCGGCCAGCGCCATCACGTCGACGTCGCTGGCGCGGCCTTGGTTCATGCCGCGGCCAATGCCTTGCCGACGCGGCTGCCGGTTTCGCGTCCCAGACGGCTCGCCAGCCAGCGGCCCGTCTCCGCCAGCAGGTCCAGATCGACGCCGGTGCGCATGCCCAGGCCGTGCAGCAGGTAGATCACGTCCTCGCTGGCGACGTTGCCGCTGGCGCCCTTGGCATACGGGCAACCGCCGGCGCCAGAGACGGCAGAATCGACCACGCGTATGCCCACCTCCAGGCAGGCCAGGATGTTCGCCAGCGCCTGGCCGTAGGTGTCGTGGAAATGCACGGCCAGCGCGGAGAGCGGGACTTCCGCAGCGACAGCCTTGAGCATGTCGGCGGCCTTGCGCGGCGTGCCGACGCCGATGGTGTCGCCCAGCGAGATTTCGTAGCAGCCCATCGCATGCAACTGACGCGCCACGCGCACCACGTCGGCCACAGGCACGTCGCCCTGGTACGGGCAGCCGAGCACGGTGGAGACGTAGCCGCGCACCTTGATGCCATCGGCGGCGGCACGTTCAAGCACCGGGCGGAACCGTTCGATGGACTCATCGATGGAGGCGTTGATGTTCTTCCGGTTGAAGGCCTCGGAGGCGGCCGTGAACACCGCGAC
>NZ_JBGFFG010000624.1:0-1496 GCF_056175765.1 Pseudoxanthomonas sp. LjRoot204_2
GCCCGCAGTGGGCCTTCTACGACCCGGCGCCGGACGAGTCGCGTCGACTCACTTTCGGCGATGGCGTGATGGCGCTGCAGGGCAAGGGCACCGCGCCGCGCGACAGCTCGCCGCTGGGCATCATCGCGGGCGACCTGGCCTACCAGTTCGAGGTCGAGATGGACGTCGAGCCCGGCGCGCAGGGTGGCGCGGTGTTGTTCTACAACGACCGCCTGTATGCCGGCGTGGGCAGCAACGGGGAACAGTTCGTGATGCACCGTTACGGGCTTGAGCGCCCCGGCAAGCTGGCCCCGAGCACCAAGGGCGGCAAGCTCTGGCTACGGGTCACCCACAACCGCCATGTCCTCACCCTCCATACCAGCACGAACGGCAAGACTTGGACCAAGTACCCCGTGCAGATGGAGGTCTCCGGCTACCACCACAACGTGGCCGGGGGCTTCCTCGCCCTGAAGCCGTCGCTGTACGCCGCTGGCCAGGGCAAGGTGCATTTCCGTAATTTCCGCTATCGCGCGCTGGACTGACCCCCAGCCGCTAGAATCCCCTCGACCGACGACCGGACCCGCATCGCCCCATGCCCGCGCGCAAGAAGCCCGAAAGCCCTGCCAGCCTGCCCACCGGTGGCAAGGCCGCCACCATCAACGACATCGCGCGTCTGTCCGGCGTCTCCAAGAAAACCGTGTCGCGGATCATCAACCACTCGCCGCTGGTGCGTAAGGACACGCGCGAAAAGGTCGAAGCGCTGATGCGCGAGGTGGGCTACTCGCCGGATCCGATGGCACGCGGGCTGGCGTTCCGGCGCTCGTTCCTGATCGGCATGGTCTACGACAATCCGACGGCGCAGTACATCGTGAACATGCAGTACGGCGCGCTGGACGCCTTGCGCGATTCGGGCTTCGAGCTCGTCGTGCATCCCTGCGACAGCCGCAGCCCCGGCTACATCGACGGCGTGCGCCGTTTCGTGCAGCAGCAGAAGCTGCACGGCGTGATGCTGGTGCCGCGCGCGTCCGAAGACCAGGCGCTGGCCGACATGCTGGCGGAGATCGGCTGCCGTTACTCGCGCATTGCGTCGGTTTCGATGGACGAGCCCTCGCGCATGGTGGTCACCCATGACCGCGACGGCGCGGCCGAAGCGGCCGAGTACCTGTTGTCGCTGGGCCATACCGACATCGCGCTGATCACCGGCCCCAGTGCCTATCGCTCCTCGATCGAACGCACCGATGGCTTCGTGCAGGCGCTCGCGAAGCGCGGCCTGGATCTGCCGAAGTCGCGCATCATCGAAGCGGGCTATACATTCGAATCCGGCGTTGTCGCGGCCGAAAAGCTGCTGTCCGGCAAGAACCGGCCCACCGCCATCTTCACGGGCAACGACGAAATGGCGGCCGGCGTGTACAAGGTCGCCATGCGCGCCGGCATCAGCATCCCGCGCCAGCTGTCGGTGGTCGGCTTCGACGACAGCCCGCTGGCCTCGCGCCTGTGGCCCTCGCTGACGTCGGTGC
>NZ_JBGFFG010000625.1:0-1484 GCF_056175765.1 Pseudoxanthomonas sp. LjRoot204_2
GAGTACGGCATGGTCGGCGTCAACGAGGGTCTGATCTCCAACGAGGTAGCACCGTTTGGCGGCATCAAGGAGTCGGGAGTCGGGCGCGAGGGTTCGAAGTACGGACTCGACGAGTACCTCGAAACCAAGTACGTCTGCCACGGTGGGGTCTGAGCCGCGGCAGGTTCTCTCGAAAGAGTGCGTCGATCAGTCACAGGCGACACGAATGACCCCCGTCCGGAGACGAGCATTCTGTGCCGCGGCAGCCGCGGCAGCCGCGGCAGCCGCGGCGCCGTGGATCGTGGCTGCACGCGGCAGCGAACCAGGCGTCTATGACAACAAGGTGGTGTTCGGTCAGACCATCGGCTTTGACAGTGTCTGGGGCAGCCTCTACCGAAACTATACCGACGGGCTGCTCGCTTGCTTCGCGCAAGTGAATGCGCAAGGCGGCATGCATGGCCGCCAGCTCTCGGTGGTGCGCCGGGAGGACAACTACGTCATCGACAGGGCACTCGCGAACGTCCGTGCGTTCGGGCAGGGTGCGGATGTATTCGGACTCGCTTGCATCGGCGGCAGCGGCATCACGCTGGCCGCGATGCCGCTGCTCGAGGAGTATCGGCTGCCGGCGGTGGGGGCACTGACTGGCGCCGACGGCGCTCGGGTGTACAACCGCTACCTCTTCCACACCCGCACGGCCTATTCCAATGAGGTCGAGAAGATGGTGGAGCATCTCTCGACGATCGGCATACGCCGCATAGCGGTGGTTTACCAGGACAACGCGTTCGGCATGAGCACTCTGGCCGCTGCACAGAAGGCGGCGCAGCGGTTCCAAGCGCAGTTGGTGGCGGACGTTCCGCACCCCGCGGAGAACTGGGAGGGCCGGGGCATGGCCGCGACGGTCGTGAAGGCTGCGCCCCAAGCCGTGCTGCTGTTCACGTCGCCGAGCACGGTGGCCGACTTGATGAAGCAGTACAGGGCGCAAGCACGGGCGGCGCTGCCTTCACCCTGGGTCCTCTCGGTCACATCGGTGCCCAAACTGTCCGAGCTGCTAGAGACCGACGTCCGCGGCATCGCGATCACGCAGGTGATGCCGCATCCACGCGGCCCGTCGCGCGCCGCGCGCAACTTCCGCTCTGTGATGGCCCGGCATGGCAGCGGGGACGCCCTGTCTTACGAAGCCCTGGAGGGCTTCATGACCGGCCGGGTGATTGTGGAAGGCTTACGGCGCGCCGGCCGCAATCTCACGCGCGAGGGCTACGTGCGTGCACTCGAAGGCTTCGAGCTCCAGAGCCTTGAAGAGCTCGACTACCGGTACACCGCCTCGAGCCACCTGGGCCCATCCTTTGTGGAAGTGACGCTGCTGGGCGCTGGCGGCACCGTGCTGCGCTAAGGGTGGGGCGAGGCGCTGACGAGATTGCGCCCGGCGATGCATTCGGTGCGGACGGGATTGTGCGAGATGCACATGCAGCGCTGCCTGTAGATCAGTCCGGCGGCCGTACAGACTG
>NZ_JBGFFG010000626.1:0-1483 GCF_056175765.1 Pseudoxanthomonas sp. LjRoot204_2
GTCATGGCCTTCGCGGACGGCATCGCCCTCACCAACGCGAAGGCCGGGACCCTCATCGACCCCGTCGACCATGCCGTGCTGCGCGCCGTCATCGACGAGGAACGACCCGGCGGAGCCGCTCAGACGACCATCACCCTCAGCTCCGGCTCCTCCGCGCACGTGCAATGGACGTTCGTGCAGCCAGACGGCGGCGCGATCATCCGCGTCCACCTTCCCCTCGTCCAGGCCGCCACCGCCCGCACGCCCGCACGCCCCGCGTCCCGGCGTGCGCAGCGCATCGCGATGCTGATCCGCGGCGAATCCGGGACAGGCAAGACCACCGCCGCGGCGGCACTGCATCCGGATCCGACGATCCTGCATGCCGCCGCGCTTGCCGACCACGCCCAGGCGGCATGGCTCGATTCGCTCCGGGCCGCCGTCGCCGATCCTGCCGGCCTGGTGGTGATCGAGAACATCGAGCTGCTTCCCACCGCCGTCGCCCGCCGCGCCCGCGAACTCCTGGAGGACTCAGGATGCTCGTTCGTGCTCACCATCGCCGAAGGCGACACCACCCCCGAGCACCGCCAGCTGGCCGCGCTCGCAGATCAGCTGGAAGAGCTTCCGCCGCTGCGGGCGACCCCGGACCGGATCCCGGATCTCGCGCGTGAACTGCTGAGGGAACGAGACCCGCGGGCGCGGTTCGCACCGACCGCGCTGGTGGCGCTGACCGGGCGGCGGTGGCCGGGGAACATCCGCGAGCTGAAAGAGACCGTGGCCTTCGCCGCGGACCGCCGTAACGGCCCGGAAGTCCTCCCGACGGACCTGAATCTCCCCAAAGAACAGATCATCGATCAGCTCACAGCGCTGGAGCGCTCTGAGCGGGACGCGATCCACGCCGCGCTCAGCCGGCACAAGTTCAACAAGACCGCGGTCGCCCAGGAACTGCGCATCTCGCGCACCACCCTGTACAAGAAGATGCGTGAGTTGCGAATCCTCGGGTGACCCGAAAACGTCCAGATCCTGAACAGTCGCCTCATGTACGGCGGCACACCATTGGGACCATGACTATCTCCGACACCGTTGTCGCGCCCACACACGTGCAGCACCTGTTCATCGGCGGCCGCTGGGTCGCCCCGACCACCGCAGACCGGATCGAGGTGCACTCGGCCAGCACCGAGGAGCTGATCGGGTCCGTCCCCGAAGCGCACGACGCCGACGCGGACGCCGCCGTCGCGGCTGCCCGACGCGCCTTCGACGCCCCCGGCGGGTGGGCCGACTGGGAACCTGACCGCCGCATCGCCGCGCTGAGCTCTCTCGCCGACCAGCTCGAGTCGCGCGCGGAGGAGATGGCGCAGCGGGTCGCTGCGCAGAACGGGATGCCGATCCAGATCGCCCGGCAGCTGGAAGGCCGATTCCCGGTCGGTGTTCTGCGCTACACCACCTCTCTCATCGATCAGGCACCGGTCGAGCAGTCCCACCCGCACCTGCTCGGCGGGACCTCCAC
>NZ_JBGFFG010000627.1:0-1482 GCF_056175765.1 Pseudoxanthomonas sp. LjRoot204_2
GTTGCGTCACCTCGTGGTCGCCTCCGACGCCACGGCATTCAATCTCGGCGGCGATCTGGAACTGTTCTCGCAGCTGATCCGCGAGAACAACCGTGATCGCCTGCTGAGCTATGCGCGCCGTTGCATCGACGGCGTCCACCATCTCAACACCGGTCTGGGCGGCGACGTACGCACCATCGCCCTGATCCAGGGGGATGCGCTGGGCGGCGGCCTCGAGATCGCGCTGTCGTGCCACACCATCGTGGCCGAGGAAGGCGTCGACATGGGCCTGCCGGAAGTGCTGTTCGGTCTGTTCCCGGGCATGGGCGCGTACTCCTTCCTGTGCAAGCGGGTCTCGCCGCAGGTCGCCGAGAAGATCATCCTGGAAGGCAACATCTACACCAGCGATGAGCTCTACAAGCTTGGCGTGGTCGACGTGCTGGTACCGAAGGGCCAGGGCGCTTCCGCCGTGCAGACCATCATCGACAAGCAGCGTCGCTCGCCCCATGCGCACCTGGCGTTGAACGCCTGCCGCAACCTCGCCCAGCCGGTCGGCTACGACGAACTGATGGGCATCACCGAGGTGTGGGTCGATACCGCGCTGACGCTGGGCGACAAGTCGCTGAAGATGATGGAACGCATCGTCCGCGCGCAGGAAAAGCGGTCGATCCGCGCGGCCTGAACACCCGCATGACTGCGGCAACGCAGTAACGACAGGGGAAAATCAGGGGGTTGGAGCGCGCCGTGCGCCTTCAAGGGCGAGTCCGGGTCATCCGTACTCGCCAGCGATCCATCCGGACCGCGTCCGCCCGCGCCACCGTATCGCCACCGCGTCGATCGCGGCAATGGCCCCGCGTCAGGACGACGAGTGTTCGTTGCCCTTGTCCAGGCCCGCGCCCCGCACGCGCTGCCGCGCATCGAGCGCCGCGCGACCGTGGCTCAGGTGCGAATTCAGCGCTGCCAGGCGATGACGCCACTCGCGGGTGATCTGCCAGTCGGCCAGGCTCATCATTTCGCCGGCGGCCGCCGCGAGCTTGACCAGGCCCAGGTTGCTGGCAACACCCTTCAGGGCGTGAGCGTGCTCGCGCAGGTGTTCCCCATCGCCGCGCTCCATCGCATGCGCCATCGCGCCGATGCACCCGTCCGCATCGTTGAGGCATTGCTCGATGAATTCGCGTTCGAACGCATCGCCCATGCCGAGCGCGGTCAGTTCGTCCAGCACGCTGACATCCAGCACGCCGTCCGACACTTCCGCACGCGCAGGCGCCGCCGGGACGGCGGTGGCCGCAACCCGGCCCGAGGTCGCGATGTCCGCCAGCGCGTCCAGCAGGCGCGTGGCGACGACCGGCTTGGCAAGGAAGGCGCGCGCTCCGGCCTGCTCGCAACRCTGGATCGATTCGGGCGTGACATCCGCGCTGAGGATGAGCACGGGCGTACGGCTGCCGCTGCCCGCCTCCATCACGCGCAGCTGCTTCAACAGGTCCAGGCCGCTCAGTCCGGGCA